>CAJNCK010000002.1:300000-393334 GCA_905221245.1 bacterium | reverse complement strand
GTTTATTTCATGTTTCCCTATATGCTACAAGCCTACTATAAATGGAAATATCCTGAAGAATACCGCGAATGGGAAGGGAAAACTGTAGAAGAGTGGTATGGAAAAAAATATTTAAAAAAACACAAGGAGTTATTAAAAAATGAATAATAAAAAAGAATTATTACCGTTAGGTAGCACTGTCTATCTTCAATAAGGAACACGGGAATTAGTGATTGTTGGACGTGGTGTAATTTTTGAAGACGAGGAAACTGGATAGGAAAAACTGATGAGGGCACCAAGAAAAATGTGAAAAAATTTGTAGATTCTGTCAGTGATACAGCTGAGAAAATATGGGACAGTGCGGGAGATGCTGTCAATGGTTTCTTTTTTGGTTTAGGTAATGTATTTTAATAATAAGGAGAAGAATTATGCATGATTACAAATCTCTACTTTGTTTAGGAGATTATAAAGAAGATACCTATTATATTGTTTTATCTACAGGCGACTTGAAAAAGTCGGTTACTCATAAGGCATCTAAATCTAAAATATTTTTGTCTTCTATCATTGGTTACCATGTGCTAGGATTTGCTCTATTTAAAAGTATTGAATCTAACGAGGTCCTAAGTATTTATCTCTTGCTTGTTTCCTTTATCCTTTCGATTATTGCTGCGATTGTTTATAATAGACGTCTATATTTGAATACAGAATTTGAAAAGGTTGAATTTACAAGAGCGGAATTTAACGGATTTAAGAAACAAGTAAAAAAACATAACAAAACCATAGTGTTATTTACCTTATTATTTATTGTTATGTTTTCTTTTTCAATGTTTCTATATCTTTCACGACCTAGTATATTCTTGTTACTAGTGATGAACTATGTAGTTTGTTTTTCTTATCTATTTTATACGAACGGATTTTTTACAAAAAGGTTCCATTTTGAAGAATATATAAATAAAAATTTTTTAAAGGGCGGTTAATGGATTTTTCTCGGGGTTAGGTAGTGTTTTTAATTAATAAATTAACGGAGAAATTTTAATTATGAAAATATATATTGGTTATTTGGATTCAAAATGGATTTATTTTGATGAAGAAAATGCAGTATTTCAATATCAAGATCAAAAATATACTTCCAATTGGATAATGGTTGCTGCTCCACTTGCAGTCTTTCTTTTAAAAGGAATTGCAAGTGCTTTAAATTCAGCATTTGGGACATTATCGTATCCTATTAATATCGGTATTGCAATGATTGGAATTCTGATAGTTTGCGGAATGTTGATGATATCGAAGGTGAGAAAAAAAGATCCGAGAACTGGTTGGAAAACAGTTGTTTTGAAGGAAAAAGATCTCAGAACACTATTAGTAAAGGTGATTTCAATTTTTATTATTAAGATTCTTTTTATTATTTTAGGGATTTATTTTTTAGTTACTTATATTAGAGAAACCGATTTTTTGTGTTTGATGATATATCTAGTTGCTTTTGCTTGTGTTATACATTTTCATCAGGAATTTAAGATAAGTAAAATTAAAAAAATATTGTTAAATGGTTTGCGAGATTCATAGTAGACTGGGAATAAATATTTTATTGCAAGCAAAACGTTGTACCTGTTACAAAGAAACCTCTGAGAGAGACTATGTTAGAAAATCAAGTTCATTATTTTGTTTGTGAGAGTACATACATTAAGATTAAGGCATTGATGCGATAAATGATTGATTAAAGACGCAATCACGAATCAATAGTGAACATTATAATCGCGGAGTAAAGAAAGATGAAAAAAATAAAAATAATTTTATGGTTAATGATAGGAGGAGTTATACTTATGACAGCATCGGTATTGAATGGATGTAGTTTGGGTGGTGAAACCATTCCCAAAAACAGGACAAAAGAACAGTACGAATTTGAAAAAACGTTTGAACCTATGTTTAAATTTTTAGAGCAAGATAAGAAGGATTTTACCGGACTAAAGATATACATTAGTAGAGTCTATATAAAAACTGAAGATGAAGTAAAAAAATACGCAGTAGACTTAGATATTAATCAAGCTGACATTAAAGGTGATTACACAATAACACTTGGGGAGGATAAAGAAACTGTTCCGGTTACATATTCTAATGGTAAGTTAAATTATGGGTCGGAGGTAACTCCTTTATATGATGAAGAAATTCTTAATTTGGTAGTACAAAGAGATTATTTCGCTTCCTTGAATATAAAAGAAACCTTTAAGAGTGCTGAAACTGAATTGAGCGATATTATATATGAACCAGAAAATCATTCTGACCTCTATAAATATCTTAAAAATAAGTACGATATGCCAGAGGATACAACCTGTAGAATCAGAGTAAGGTACTCTAGTGGCTCGATTTATGGGGTTACAATCCAATTGAATTCGAAGGCTAAGACAGTTCAGCTAGATTTAACAATCTTTAAACAATAGGGGGAGTTTATGAACGAAATCGAAAAAAGCAACCGCCGAGTTGAAAGGTAAAGCACTATAAAAGCTGTTTTATAACTGATTTTTAATGAGCATCAGGAGGTATTTATGTTAAAATCGAACAAGTGGATATTCCTTGCGATTTCCGTTCCCTTTATTATTATTGGTTTGTCATATTTGTTAATTAGGATACCGATTGGGAACACTGGTAAGTTTATTCATGATCATAAAGATTCTATCAAGAGAGAAATTATTGCAGACATAGACAGTCAAGGGAAATATATAAAGTCAGTGACGCTTTTACCAGGTTCTGCGAGGGGAGGCTTTGATAATGGTGGAGATGTAGGTGGAAATTATCATATTTCCTTTACAGCCTATGCTAATAATAATCGCAAGCAGTCAATGAAAGTAGAATTATACTTTCCTGATGCTGGTATAGGTCCTTTTACATTTATAAAACCCAATCCTTATAAATCTCCTGAAACTATGAGGAGATGGTACTTATCAGTAGTAGAGGTATCAAGTGACCCCTCGTGGGATTGGAAGCGAGAGCAAGATAAATTGACTGAAACTATGAATAAACTTGATCGCAAGAGCAAGGATGCCTCCAGGAAAGTTGAAAAAGAAAATATGATTCGTAATCTTAACAGATGGCTACAAGAACATGAGGAAAATTTCAAACTAGCTATCCAAACAGACCTGTATAGAAACGACCCAGAATTGGAACAGAAATTAGGAAAGATTCAAAGTATCAGTGTAAGTAACAATCAAATGTACATGCCTTCGGAAGGTATCGACATTCGTTTTGATGTTCGATTTGAAAAATATCCTGAAGAAGTAGCTACTATAGACGTTCGCTTGCATTCCCAAGGTAAACAAACGGTTTTTGATGATCCCTCAGTAGCTGCAACTATTAGTTTTGAAAGAGAACGTTTTGTTATAAAAACTGTGTACGACTCCAAGCTATTTCCAATTTTTAATCAAAGTCGATTTGGTAATAGTAATGGAGAAATATCTTATGAGCTCCCAAAAGATTATGAAGATCAATTTTTAATTCCTTAACTATCAAGCAAGCCATTGTGCTTGCTTTTTCTTTATGACTTCAAGCCATAAGAGCAAGAACGACAAATCGATGTATGATAGAGGAGATTCAAGCTTATATCTCTTCCTTGTAGACATGGGATACTGATGTTTTCAAGTATAAAGGAGTAAAAATGATGTAAGCTATTTGTATGGATTCTACAGGTGATAAGTCAGAGACCTATAAGTTGTTAAGAAACTATTCATCCTTGCCTTTCTCTTTAATCAAATCCAGAATAAATGATCATGATACGGTAATAAAAGTAGACATGTTAGATTTGGACGAATTGAAAAAGGTTAGAGCCCTCATCCATGAGTTGAGTGCCATTGGGACTATAGTTACGATGAGGGATACGACTGGTATTATCAACTTAGAATTATTAAATAATATTATTTCTACCTTTGAAGAGATTGCGGCTGAAAGAGAAGAACTGAATAAGCTGATGTTTGCTGAAGAAGAGTAATAGAGATTCTAAAAAATACCCCAGGAGTTAGGCTTTTATCTCTAACTTCTGGGGTACTTTTTCTATATGATAATCATGTTACAGTACCCAAGTTCGAATAGCATGGGCGACGCCAGATTCGTCATTCGTTTTGGTGATGTATTTGGCGATTTTTTTGATTTCTGGATTTCCATTTTCCATGACAACGGGATTACCAACGACTTCGAGCATGGCACGGTCATTTTCTTCGTCACCGATAGCCATGGTTTGATCTTTGGTCAATCCTAGTTTTTCAGCTAAGTGAGTGATAGCTGACCCCTTGTCTACATTCTTTTTAAGGAGTTCGAGGTAGAAAGGAGCAGATTTGTTGATGGAGTAGCGTTCGTAAAATTCGCCTGGTATCTTTTCAATCGCAGCATCCAGAATCTCTGGTTCATCGATAAACATACATTTGACGATTTCTTTATCAGCCATTTCTTCAGGTGTACGGTAGAAGATAGGCATGCTGACGAGGGTTGACTCGTGAACTGTATATTTTCCAATATTTCGATTGGCAGTATAGATACCGTCCTTGGTGATAGCGTGCATGTGGACACCGAGCTTACGGCTGAGAAATTCCATATCCAGATAATCCTCATAAGTCAATGATTCGCTGATAATCTCATGTCCTGTAGCAGTTTCTTGGACAAGGGCACCGTTGAAGGTCACCACATAGTCACCCTCGTCTCTCAACTGCAAGTCGTCCAGAAGTTTGGCAACGCCTGCGATCGGGCGGCCAGTTGCAATCACGACTTTGACACCAGCTTCTTTGGCATCTTGGATGGCCAAAAAGACTTCAGGAGTGATCTCCTTTTGGCTATTGACTAAGGTTCCGTCTATATCAACGGCGATTAGTTTAATACTCATAAATTTCCTCTTCTAGTTTTTATTTGGGGTAAAATGATCGTTCTCAATCAAGTGTAAAAATTGCTGGGTAATGCTAGCAAAGATGCTGTTTTGGTCCAACATTTCTTTCGGAAAATAGAAACGATTATCTCCATGGCGACTGCCAGCAAGGGATTGGACGATAGGAGACAGGCTAGAGAGTTCGGCCAGTTGACCATTTTTTTGTAAAATCTCAATCTGTGTCCGTGGATTTTCAGATTCGGGACGATAGATATCATAAGGGAGGTCAAAGTTCTTATGGATGGCAGTATAGTAGTCTGGATCAAAGCCGATATCCTCAACCAATTTTCTCATGCTGGCGAGTTGGTCTTGGTCTTCTTGTGAAAAAGTAATGGATTTAAAGACCTTGCGGTTGACAAAGCGTTGCGACAAGTCTGCAAGAATCTTATCAGGACTGGTCATCCAGAGCTGGAAGTAGGTATTCATCACACCATCATCCAGAGCCAGATAATCAGACAAGGTCATATTTTTTTCAAAGAATGGCAGGAGATGTGGAGAAGTTCGGGCAAAGAAGTCCTTGTCTTCTGGATAAAGTTCCTTAGCCCGTTTGAGAAGGTTTTGAAGGAGGACCTCCATAGCCCGAGTTGCTGGGTGGAAATAAACCTGCATATACATCTGATAGCGACTGAGGACATAGTCTTCGATGGCATGCATGCCGTTGCGCTGAAAGGCGATGCCATTTTCGACAGGACGAATGACTCGGAGGATCCGAGTCAGGTCAAATTCCCCATAGGATGCTCCTGTAAAATAGGAGTCGCGCAAGAGATAGTCCATGCGGTCCGCATCGATTTGGCTAGAAATGAGTTGCACGACCTGCTTGTTAGGGTAGGTATGGTCTATGACACTGGCAACCTTTTCTGGAAAATCTGGCGCCACTTGTAGCAGAACTTGGTGAATCTCCGTTTCAGGATTTTGGATAATCTCCTGAGTAATGGCTTCATGGTCTGTATCAAAGAGATGTTCAAAAGTATGGGAGTAGGCACCATGCCCAAGGTCATGTAGGAGGGCCGCGGTCATAGTCAAGAGAGACTCGGCAGGATTCCATTCGTCTGGATATTTTTCTTCAAAAATCTCTGTGATGCGTCGTGCAATTTCATAGACTCCTAGACAATGGGAGAAGCGGCTGTGCTCCCCACCGTGGAAGGTATAACTGGAAGTTCCCAGTTGCTTGATCCGGCGCAAACGCTGAAATTCTTTTGTATTAATCAAGTCATAGATGATTTGATTATCGACATGGATGTAGTTGTGAACTGGGTCACGGAATACTTTTTCGTTCATATGACCATTATAGCAAAAAGCTAGAGTTTTTGGTAAAATAGTAGGACAAGAGAGAAGAAAGAGGACTTGATGTGAAGATTCGGATGCGAAATACGATTCAGTTTGATGAGCAGTTGGAAGTGATTGACCAGCTTTATGATGTTGAAGTGCATGAGAAGGGAGATTATCGCTATTTGCTTTTCTACAATGAGGAAAAGGAAAAAGTAGTCATTAAATTTCATGGTCAAGAGTTGATGATGACCCGTTTTTCCAATCCTAAGACCATTATGCGCTTTTTAAAGGATAGTGATAGTTTAGCCTATATTCCCACACCTATGGGTATGCAGGAATTTGTTATCCAAACCAGCCGATATGAAGTTGATGGGCAAAAGATTGAGCTTACCTATCAACTACAAAATCAAGAGGGACACCCCTTTGCCAGCTATCAATTGGAAATTACTTGGGGCTAGTCTCTTGTCTTTTTCAAATTTAGCTAGCTATCTTCTTGGACTGGCTTTCTAGTGTGGTAGATTAGGCTATTTTTTGGTATAATAAAAGTTATGGAAATCGAAAAAACCAATCGTATGAATGCGCTCTTTGAATTTTATGCAGCGCTTTTAACAGATAAGCAAATGAATTATATAGAGCTCTACTACGCTGATGATTACAGCCTTGCTGAGATTGCTGAAGAGTTCGGTGTCAGTCGTCAGGCTGTCTATGATAATATCAAGCGGACAGAAAAGATTCTGGAAGATTATGAGATGAAATTGCACATGTACTCGGACTACATTGTTCGCAGTCAAATTTTTGATCAGATTTTGGAGCGTTATCCAGAGGATGCTTTTCTGCAAGAGCAAATTGAGATTTTGACCAGTATTGATAATAGGGAGTAATCATGGAAAATCTTGTTGTCTATAAAGGAATACCTTGCAAACTATTAGCTGCAGAGGAACCATTTCCTACAAGACTACAAATTCTCTCACCTGATTCTATTCCTCAAGCCCTTAAAGAAGGATTTAGCTGTTGGGGATATCCAAATGAAATCATTAAAGAAGTCACAACCGAAGAACTAGAGAGTTTGCAACATTTCGGACGATTTCCACTGAATTGAAAAAATAGGAGAAAATAATGGCATTTGAAAATTTAACAGAACGTTTGCAGAACGTCTTTAAAAACCTACGTAAAAAAGGAAAAATCTCTGAATCTGATGTCCAAGAGGCAACCAAAGAAATTCGCTTGGCCTTGCTTGAGGCCGACGTTGCCTTGCCTGTTGTAAAGGACTTTATCAAGAAAGTTCGTGAGCGTGCAGTCGGGCATGAGGTCATTGATACCCTTAATCCTGCGCAACAAATTATTAAAATCGTTGATGAGGAACTGACAACCGTTTTAGGTTCTGATACAGCTGAGATTATCAAGTCACCTAAGATTCCTACCATCATCATGATGGTTGGTTTGCAGGGGGCTGGTAAAACAACCTTTGCAGGTAAATTGGCCAACAAACTCAAGAAGGAAGAAAATGCCCGTCCTTTGATGATTGCGGCGGATATTTACCGTCCTGCTGCCATTGATCAGCTTAAAACATTGGGGCAACAGATTGATGTTCCAGTCTTTGCACTTGGAACAGAAGTACCAGCTGTTGAGATTGTACGTCAAGGTTTGGAACAAGCCCAAGCCAACCACAACGACTATGTCTTGATTGATACGGCAGGTCGTTTGCAGATTGATGAGCTTCTCATGAATGAGCTTCGTGACGTGAAAGCACTAGCTCAACCAAACGAAATTCTGCTAGTGGTTGATGCCATGATTGGTCAAGAAGCGGCCAATGTTGCGCGTGAGTTTAATGCTCAGTTGGAAGTGACTGGGGTCATCCTTACTAAGATTGATGGGGATACTCGTGGTGGTGCTGCTCTATCTGTTCGTCACATTACTGGAAAACCAATCAAGTTCACTGGTACAGGTGAAAAGATTACGGACATTGAAACCTTCCACCCAGATCGCATGTCTAGCCGTATCCTTGGTATGGGGGATATGCTTACGTTGATTGAGAAAGCTTCTCAAGAATACGATGAGCAAAAAGCCCTTGAAATGGCTGAGAAGATGCGCGAAAACACCTTTGATTTCAATGATTTCATTGATCAGTTGGATCAGGTGCAAAATATGGGGCCGATGGAAGACTTGCTCAAGATGATTCCAGGTATGGCTAACAATCCAGCTCTTCAAAACATGAAGGTAGATGAACGCCAGATTGCTCGCAAACGTGCTATTGTGTCTTCAATGACACCTGAAGAACGTGAAAATCCTGATTTGTTAAATCCAAGCCGTCGTCGTCGTATCGCTGCTGGTTCTGGAAATACCTTTGTTGAAGTCAATAAATTCATCAAGGACTTTAACCAGGCTAAACAGCTCATGCAAGGTGTCATGTCTGGAGATATGAACAAAATGATGAAGCAAATGGGAATCAATCCAAATAACCTTCCTAAAAATATGCCAAATATGGGAGGAATGGATATGTCTGCCCTTGAAGGAATGATGGGACAAGGCGGTATGCCTGACCTGTCAGCTCTCGGAGGAGCAGGAATGCCAGATATGAGTCAGATGTTTGGTGGCGGACTTAAGGGTAAAATTGGCGAATTTGCCATGAAACAGTCCATGAAACGCATGGCGAATAAAATGAAAAAAGCTAAGAAGAAACGTAAGTAAGACAAAGGGATGCCGCAGGGCTTTCCTTTTTTAGAAAGAAGAAAAATGAGCACTTCCGTAATTGGAAATGCTCGTTTTTTGATGTGTTTAGATTCTTAGTCTTTATTTTCGTATGGCAAGATCAAGTTCAAGATGATTCCTGTCATGGCTGATAGGGCAGTACCTGAAAGGGTAACTGGACCAAGTTTAAGGATAGCTCCTCCAAGTCCAAGTACCAACATAGCACTTGCGATGATTAGGTTACGCATTTGACTGAAGTCTACACGTTCTTTGATCAAGACTTTCAAACCATTACTTGCGATAACTCCGTAGAGAAGGATTGACATACCACCAAGTACAGCATTTGGAATGGTTGAAATCAAGGCAGTGAATTTACCAAGGAAGCTAAGGGCAATCGCAATGAAGGCAGCGTTACGGATAACTGAGACAGAAGCGATACGAGTCATACCGATAACCCCTGTATTTTCTCCATAAGTTGTATTGGCTGGTCCACCAAGGAAGGCAGAAACTGAAGTTGCGATACCGTCACCAAGAAGAGTACGGTGAAGACCTGGTTCTTTCAAGAATTGACGGCCACAGATTTGACTCAAAACAGTATGGTCTCCGATATGCTCAGAAATTGTTACGATAGCGATTGGCAAGATAGCGATGGTTTCTGGACCAAAGTAAAGATTGTATTCTTTAAAGGCACCACCTGTGCTAAATGGCAAGTAGAAACCAGGAATTTCAAACCAGTTAGCTTTAAGAACTGGTGTAAAGTCAACCAAGCCAAGAGTTAGTGCGAAGAGGTAACCACCGATAATGGCAAAGAGGAAAGGAATGATTCGTAGGAAGCCTTTTCCTTTTGTATTGATAAAGGCAGCAATCAAGAAAGTGACAACCGCTACAAGAGCATTTTTCCAATTTCCGTCCGCTACAAGCCCAGCGTTAGTAACTGCTGAGCCTGCAAGTCCAAGACCGATAACGATGATCATAGGTCCGATGATGATTGGTGGCAAGAGTTTATCAATCCATTTTGTACCTGCAAAACGAACACCAGCAGCCACAAGGACATAGACCAAACCAGTCAAGATAACCCCTGTTTGAGCAGCAGATACGTCACCACCCATTTCTTTCATAGCAAGTGACATTGCTGTGATAAAGGCGAATGATGATCCTAGATAAACTGGAACTCTAAAACCAGTTGCGATCATGTAGATGAGTGTTCCAACACCTGAAGCAAAAAGGGCAACAGATACAGGCATTCCCAAAATCAATGGTACCAAGATGGTCGCACCAAACATGGCGAAAACGTGTTGGAAACTAAGGAGAATTCCTTTTCCAGCCGAAGGACGTTGGTCAACGTCTAGTAACAAATCAACAGTTGATTCTTGTTTCATATAAACCTCACTTTTGGGCATCAAAAAAGAGCCCATTATTTTACAGCAATAGGCCCTCAGAGTAAGACTTCTCTAAAATCTAGACTTTAAAGAGTTTCAAGTATTTCTGCGTCTTCGTCACCTCACGGGATGACATTAAAAACCTTTGCTTGTGATAGTATAGCAGAAATTCCGAACTTTGTAAATATTTTTTACTAAAAAATTTAAAGCGGGCGTTTGTTGGGCATACCAGCCTTTCTTGGATATTTATTTGGTGTTTCTTTTTTCTTTTCCACCACTGTGATATAACGCGGATCTCCATTCGGTAGGGCGTAGCTGAGATTGTCTTCGACTTTACTGAAGAGGAGGTTGAGGGCATTCTTAGCTTCTAATAATTCTTCAGGCGCATTGCTAGCCTTGAGTGCCAATAGTTTTCCGCCAACTTTAAGGTAGGGAATAGTCAATTCAGACAAGACTTGCATACGGGCAACCGCACGAGCTGTTACAAAATCATATTGAGCACGGAAGTTCTTGTCTTGGGCCAAGTCTTCTGCACGTCCATGGTAGAAATGAACACCGTCCAAATTCAGTTCTTGAGCCAAAAGTTGGAGGAAGTTGATACGCTTGTTGAGAGAATCAATGATAGTTACATCTAACTGAGGATAGAGGATTTTCATTGGTAGACTAGGAAATCCTGCCCCAGCCCCGATATCAAGAAGTTTGATAGTTTCATTGGGAATCAAACCTTGCAGAATAGGTGCAATCGAATCGTAAAAATGTTTGAGATAAACTTCTTCCTTGTCCGTAATGGCTGTTAAATTAATCTTTTCATTCCACTTGACCAGGAGCTCAAAATAGCGTTCAAATTGTTTTTTTTGCTGGTCCGAAAGTGGAAGATTTTGCTCGGCAAGCAGGTTGTAAAATGTTTCTGGTTTCATAGTTATTTCCTTCTTTAGTATCATCTTATTTTACCACAATCATTAAAAATTTGATATACTGGTACTAATCTAAAAGTAGAAAGGACTTATATAATGACTTGGATTATTCTTGGAGTTATCGCTCTTATTGTTATTTTTGTGATTGTTAGCTATAACGGTTTGGTTAAGAATCGTATGCAAACAAAGGAGGCTTGGAGTCAGATTGATGTTCAGTTGAAACGTCGAAATGACCTCTTGCCAAACTTGATTGAGACTGTAAAAGGTTATGCTAAATATGAAGGTTCTACCCTTGAAAAAGTGGCAGAACTTCGTAACCAAGTGGCGGCAGCGACTTCACCAGCAGAAGCTATGAAAGCTAGTGATGCCCTCACTCGTCAGGTTTCAGGTATTTTTGCAGTTGCAGAAAGCTATCCAGATTTGAAAGCTAGTGCCAACTTTGTTAAATTACAAGAGGAGTTGACAAACACAGAAAATAAAATTTCTTACTCTCGTCAACTCTATAACAGTGTTGTCAGCAACTACAATGTAAAATTAGAAACTTTCCCAAGCAATATTATCGCTGGAATGTTTGGATTTAAAGCAGCAGATTTCCTTCAAACACCAGAAGAGGAAAAGGCAGTTCCTAAAGTTGATTTTAGCGGTTTAGGTGACTAAGATGTTGTTTGATCAAATTGCAAGCAATAAACGAAAAACGTGGATTTTGTTGCTGGTATTTTTCCTACTCTTAGCTCTTGTTGGCTATGCGGTTGGTTACCTCTTTATGCGGTCTGGGCTTGGTGGTTTGGTTATCGCACTGATTATCGGCTTTATCTATGCCTTGTCCATGATTTTTCAATCGACAGAGATTGTCATGTCCATGAATGGAGCGCGTGAGGTGGATGAACAAACGGCACCAGACCTCTACCATGTAGTAGAAGATATGGCTATGGTCGCTCAGATTCCTATGCCTCGTGTTTTCATCATTGATGATCCAGCCTTAAATGCCTTTGCGACAGGTTCTAACCCGCAAAATGCGGCGGTTGCTGCGACGTCAGGTCTCCTAGCTATCATGAATCGTGAAGAACTAGAAGCTGTTATGGGACATGAAGTCAGTCATATTCGTAACTACGATATCCGCATTTCGACTATTGCTGTTGCCCTTGCTAGTGCTATCACCATGCTTTCTAGTATGGCAGGTCGTATGATGTGGTGGGGTGGAGCAGGTCGCAGACGAAGTGACGATGATCGAGATGGAAATGGTTTTGAAATCATTATGCTAGTGGTTTCCCTACTAGCTATTGTGCTGGCACCTCTCGCTGCAACCTTGGTACAACTAGCTATTTCTCGTCAGAGGGAATTCCTAGCTGATGCTTCTAGTGTCGAGTTGACTCGCAATCCTCAAGGGATGATTAACGCTCTACGTAAGTTGGATAATAGCGAGCCGATGCATCACCATGTTGATGATGCCAGCAGTGCACTTTATATCAATGATCCTAAGAAAAGTGGAGGGTTCCAAAAACTCTTTTATACTCACCCACCTATCTCAGAACGTATTGAACGTTTAAAACAGATGTAAAAAGAATCCAGAGGTCGTCTCTGGATTTTTGCTATGCTCAAAATTTATAAATCTTCTAAATTAACTATCTCCAAACCGTGTTCTGTTATGCGATAGATGATCGAGCAAACTTCTTTTAAGAAACGACGGTCATGCGAAACAGTGATGAGACCACCAGGGTAGGTGGCAAAGAGTTTTCTGATTTGGGGTTGAGAAGTGGGAGAAAAGTTTCGTGTAGGTTCATCCAGCAGGAGAAAGTTTGGTTTGCGCAAGACTAAATCCAAAAGCAGGAGTTTACCCTGTTGCCCGCCAGATAAGGAGCAAATTTGATGCTGCATTTCTGGATAACTGAAATTGAGACTGGCTAAGTGAGATTGGATTTTCTGTAGTTCCTCTTTTTCCCCAGTTTTGCTGAGGTAGGCTATTGGTGATAAATCCAATTGCAGTTTTTTGTGGTAATCTTGTGGTATAAAACCAAGCGAAATTTCTCTTTTTGCGCTAAGCAGTTGTTGCAACTTGGCTAGCAGAGTCGATTTTCCAACACCATTTGGCCCTATAATACCGATTTTTTCTTGGCCACGGACAGTTAGTTGTAGTTTTTGAACCAAAATTCGGTCTCCGATGGACAAATTTTCTTTTTCCAATTGGATTAAGACTTTAGAAGCCGGTAATGACTGTATATCTGAGAAGAAAAGTCTGATTTCTTCCTCTTCAAGTGGTTTTTGGGTCATGGACTGAGCTGTCTTTTCAAAGCGTTTTTCTTGAGAGAGGACAGTTTTCATCTTTTTAGCCAATAGGCGACCGGCAGTACTGTCTTTGGTAGCTCGAAGCGCAGTTTCTACATTTTGCTTGACTCGCCGATGTTTTTCCATGGTTTTATCATAGGCTCTTTGGTCGTTAGCAGCTTGCTGGCTTTGTCTGGCAAAATTAGCCTTTCTCTGCTCACTATAGTGATCATAGTCTAAATGCTCTACTAGCGTTTCTGCTTCTTTACGGTGCTTGACCAGTCGCAAATGGACAATAGTGTCTGCCGTTTCAGAAAGAAAGTCCTCATCATGGGAAATGAAAATAACGGTTTGCCGAATCTTTCGAATCTGACCTTTTAGCCAGTCAACCGTCTCAAGGTCTAGGTCATTTGAAGGTTCATCTAAAAATAGAATCTCAAAGGGTTTGGCTAACTCATGGATGAGCTGAATTTTCAAAGCTTCGCCCCCTGATAGACTGCCAATTTCTTGGTTGCTAGCGAAACGATTGCTATCAAAGTGCAACTCCTCAGCCAAACGATAGAGGACACTGTAGTCTAAATCAAGAGAATCTAAAAAGAAGTAGTCGTGTAGACTTCTCTTTTTCAGCTCCTCGGGAAGTTTTTGAGGAATGTAGGCCAGAGAATGATGGTCAGATTGAATGTCTCCCCTGATAGTGAAATCAGGTAAAGTTTCTCCCATTAAAGTTTTAAGCAAGGTTGATTTGCCATTTCCTTCTTCGCCAATAATAGCTACCTTTTCCCCGTCTTGGATAGTCATGGCTAGGTCAGATACAAGATCTCGTAGATCTTTGTTTTGCGTGATGGTTAGATGATTGATTTTTATCATATTGTTGCCCTTTCTAGAATAGAATGTCGATAGTGCATAACAAAAAGCTCTACTTTATCTAGTAGAGCCAAAGTTTATGTCAAAAAAACTCTATTAATACTCTTCGAAAATCTCTTCAAACCACGTCAGCGTCGCCTTACCGTATATATGTGACTGACTTCGTCAGTCTTATCTACAACCTCAAAACAGTGTTTTGAGCAACCTGCGGCTAGCTTCCTAGTTTGCTTTTTGATTTTCATTGAGTATAAAATGCCAAAAAGGAGCATAAAAGAGCACACAAAAAGAGACAAAAACAAGATCTACTAAATAAAGGTTCTTTATTTGATAGACTTAGTTGTTCATGTCTCCCTTACCTCCGAGTATTAGTATCTTTATCCTATACCTTTAAGGAAATTTTGTCAACAGAAAACTGACAATTCTAATCTCTAAAATCCGAAAACAGGTCCATAGAGAGTCAGTACGTGTTTGATATGCTCGTAATGGAATTTATCATAGTTTCGCCAAGCAGTGCGTGCTTGATCATTCAGTTTTAGGCTACCAAGACCAATCAGAAGACTGGTACGTTGGTAAAATTTCTCAAGGTCGATTAAAATACTGTTGTCCAACTTTTCCGCTTTTTTGAGCTCTTGCAGAGTAGTGTTTAGCAGCTCTTGCAGTCGAATATCATCTGCCCTACCCTGTTTGCAGCTTTGGAAACTTTTATCTAACTCGGATAGGAGTTGGGTTGCATTAGTAATGAGTTCTTTGTCTTTCATGTGAGCATCCTCCTTGCTCTGATGTATTATTGCCTATAGTATGGCACTAAAAAATGTCATAGTAAACATGTTAAAAAATCGAATGTTAATTAAAAAGTTTGGTGGGCTGATTTGTAGGCTTTTCATGGTATAATCAAGAGAGTAAATCTTTATGGAGGAAGTATGAAATTAAATATTCAAGAAATTCGTAAGCAGTCTGAAGGCTTGCATTTTGAACAAACGTTAGACCTAGCTGCAGACCTGCGTGCACGCAATCAAGAAATTTTAGATGTAAAAGATATCCTTGCAGTTGGGAAAGTACAGTACGAAGACCGTATGTATTTCTTAGATTATCAACTATCTTATACCATTGTTCTTGCTTCAAGTCGCAGTATGGAACCAGTTGAGTTAGTTGAATCTTATCCAGTAACGGAAGTTTTCATGGAAGGTGCAACTAACCAACTAGATCAGGAAGTTTTAGACGATGATTTGGTCTTGCCTATCGAAAATGGAGAACTTGACCTTGCTGAGAGCGTGTCAGATAATATCCTTCTCAACATTCCTATCAAGGTCTTGACGGCTGAAGAAGAGGCTGGTCAAGGATTTGTTTCAGGAAATGACTGGCAAATCATGACAGAAGAAGAATACCAAGCCCAACAGGCAGTTAAGAAAGAAGAAAACAGTCCTTTTGCTGGCTTACAAGGACTATTTGACGGAGACGAATAATGGTCTTGTCAAAAAAACGAGCACGAAAAGTGCTGGAAGAAATAATTGCTCTGTTTCCAGATGCCAAGCCCAGTCTTGATTTTACCAATCATTTTGAACTACTAGTTGCGGTCATGTTGTCAGCTCAGACAACGGATGCAGCGGTAAATAAGGCTACACCAGGTCTCTTTGCTGCCTTTCCAACGCCACAAGCCATGTCTGTAGCGACAGAGAGTGAGATTGCTTCACACATTTCTCGCCTGGGACTGTATCGGAATAAGGCTAAATTCCTTAAAAAATGTGCCCAACAGTTACTAGATGATTTTGATGGCCAAGTTCCTCAAACACGTGAGGAATTGGAAAGTCTTGCAGGAGTTGGTCGCAAGACAGCCAATGTTGTCATGAGTGTGGGCTTTGGGATTCCAGCCTTTGCAGTGGATACTCATGTGGAGCGTATCTGCAAACACCACGATATTGTCAAAAAATCAGCGACACCGCTTGAGGTGGAAAAGCGGGTCATGGATATCTTGCCACCGGAGCAGTGGTTAGCTGCCCATCAGGCCATGATTTATTTTGGAAGAGCCATTTGCCATCCTAAAAATCCAGAGTGTGACCAGTACCCACAGTTATATGACTTTAGCAATTTATAAGCAATTTATAAGATGGGGTTTCAAAAGTTTTTGCTTGATTTTAAGCATGCTTTGTGCTATAGTATTTGATAACTAAATATTCCTTTAAACCTGTCCCGTGAGGCAGGCAAGGAGAACGATTAAGTAGTAGGGTGAAGTCTATACTGTTTGCAGTAGGGCTCGCTTGGCTATACATTTCAAGTCTCCTTGTTTAAGGAGACTTTTCTTTTTGGAGGTTTGTCATGAAGGCAAAAGAAGTTGTAGACGAATTGACTGTCAAACGAGCGATTACGCGTATTACTTATGAGATTATCGAACGCAACAAAGATTTGAATAAAATCGTCTTGGCTGGTATTAAAACTCGTGGTGTCTTTATCGCCCACCGAATCCAAGAACGTTTGGAACAGCTAGAAAATCTTTCAGTTCCTGTTGTGGAATTGGATACTAAACCTTTCCGTGATGATGTTAAAAGTGGAGAAGATACTTCTTTGGTTTCTGTCGATGTGACAGACCGTGAAGTTATCTTGGTGGATGATGTGCTCTATACAGGTCGTACCATCCGTGCTGCTATTGATAATATTGTAGGTCATGGTCGTCCTGCGCGTGTGAGTTTAGCAGTTCTAGTCGATCGTGGACATAGAGAATTGCCAATCCGTCCAGATTACGTTGGAAAAAACATACCAACTAGTCGTTCTGAAGAAATCATCGTAGAGATGGCAGAACTTGATGGTCAAGACAGAGTTCTGATTACTGAAGAAGCTTAGAAAGCTAAAGGAGTAGCCATGTCAGAAAATCAACAAGCATTGAACCATGTGGTGTCGATGGAAGACCTCACTGTTGATCAAGTCATGAAATTGATCAAGCGAGGGATTGAGTTTAAAAACGGAGCCCAGCTTCCTTATGAAGACCACCCAATTGTTTCCAATCTTTTCTTTGAGGATTCTACACGGACGCATAAGTCCTTTGAAGTAGCAGAGATTAAACTGGGGCTGGAACGACTTGACTTTGATGTGAAGACTAGTTCGGTTAATAAGGGTGAGACACTTTATGATACCATTTTAACTTTGTCTGCTTTAGGAGTGGCCGTCTGTGTGATTCGACATCCAGAGGTTGACTACTATAGAGAGTTGATTGCAAGTCCGACGATTACAACTTCCATTATCAATGGTGGAGATGGTTCGGGACAACATCCTAGCCAGAGCTTGCTTGATTTGATGACCATTTATGAGGAATTTGGTCACTTTGAGGGTCTTAAGGTTGCTATTGCAGGTGACTTGGACCACTCACGTGTTGCCAAATCCAATATGCAAATTTTGAAACGCTTGGGAGCTGAACTTTACTTTGCTGGACCTGAGGAATGGAGAAGTCAAGAGTTTGCAGACTATGGACAGTTTGTAACTATTGATGAAATCATTGATCAGATGGATGTCATGATGTTTCTTCGTGTGCAACATGAACGTCATGATAGTGGAGCAGTCTTTTCAAAAGAAGACTACCATGAGCAACATGGTTTGACACAGGAACGATACGATCGCTTGAAAGAAACAGCAATCCTCATGCACCCAGCTCCAGTCAATCGTGATGTAGAAATCGCAGATCACTTGGTTGAAGCACCAAAATCACGGATTGTCCAACAAATGACCAATGGTGTCTTTGTTCGAATGGCAATCTTAGAATCCGTATTGGCGAGTAGAAACGCCAACTAAAACACAAGACGTTAAAAGACGCCAGTGAGCGTCCACGAGAGGTGAAAATATGACAAAAAGACTTCTAGTATTAGAAGATGGCACAGTATTTGAAGGCAAGGCCTTCGGAGCAGATATTGATGTAACAGGCGAAATCGTCTTTAATACAGGGATGACCGGCTACCAAGAATCCATTACAGACCAGTCTTATAATGGACAAATCTTGACCTTTACCTATCCTTTGGTGGGAAATTATGGAATTAACCGTGATGATTACGAATCTATTATTCCAACTTGTAAGGGAGTCGTTGTTTTTGAAGAAGCGCGTCGAGCTAGCAACTGGCGCAATCAAATGACCTTGGATGAATTTTTGAAAGCCAAGAAAATTCCGGGTATTTCAGGGATTGATACACGTGCTCTTACCAAGATTATCCGTAAGCATGGTACGATGCGTGCAACCTTGACCCATGTTGGGGACAGCATGGACCATGTGACGGACCAGCTCCAAGCAACAGTCTTGCCGACAGACAATATCAAGCAGGTTTCTACTAAAACATCCTATCCAGCTCCAGGAGTTGGTTTGAGTGTTGTCTTAGTGGACTTTGGTCTTAAGCACTCAATCCTACGTGAACTTTCTAAACGCAACTGTAACGTGACGGTTGTTCCGTATTCAACAACGGCGGAAGAAATTCTCCATCTCAATCCTGACGGAGTTATGTTGTCAAACGGTCCAGGTAACCCAGAAGATGTTCCACAGGCACTGGATATGATTCGTGGTGTGCAAGGGAAAATTCCAATCTTTGGTATTTGTATGGGGCACCAACTCTTTGCAATGGCAAACGGTGCTAAGACCTACAAGATGAAATTTGGACACCGTGGATTCAACCATGCGGTACGCGAAATTGCTACAGGACGTGTGGATTTTACAAGTCAAAACCATGGTTATGCAGTTAGCCGTGAGGACTTGCCAGAACACTTGATTATTACCCACGAAGAAATCAATGACAAGTCAGTTGAAGGTGTGCGTCATAGATATCAACCTGCTTTCTCTGTTCAATACCATCCAGATGCAGCCCCTGGTCCACACGACGCTAGCTACCTATTTGACGAGTTTATCGAGATGATGGAAGCTTTTAAACAATCAAACTAAGAACGAGTAAAAGCTCGTCGGAGAATTTATGTAACTGAACACGGACGGAAAGCTCGGAATTTAGAGAAACCAATTTGGATTGTCAATCCTTCCTTGGTTTCCTAAAATTCAATCGCTTTCTATTCGTCCTTTGTATCTTATTTAATGTCGCCCTGAGAGGCGACGAATAGAAAGGCAGGTCGTTTCTTTTAGTCGCTATCAGGCGAACTAAAAACTCCCTGCACTAGATTTTTTACCGAAAAGTATCGTTTCGCTAAAAAATCGTCGGAGAATTTATTTAATGTCGCCCTGTGAGGCGACGAATAGAAAGGAGAAGATACATTGTTCGCGGAAGTGAACACGCCCTAAGAACTGTGTGAAAAAGATAAACATTGTCTTGACGCTGAAGGCGTCTGCACCGAGTTTCCTATTTTCACTGTGTTCTTTACGGGCTTTGTATCATAAACTATGCCTAAACGTACTGATATTCAAAAAATTATGGTGATTGGTTCTGGTCCGATTATTATTGGTCAGGCTGCTGAGTTTGACTATGCTGGGACCCAGGCTTGCTTGTCGTTGAAAGAGGAAGGTTATGAGGTTGTCTTGGTTAACTCAAACCCTGCCACCATCATGACGGACAAGGAGATTGCGGACAAGGTCTATATCGAACCTATTACACTTGAGTTTGTGACTCGTATTCTCCGTAAGGAACGTCCAGATGCCTTGCTACCAACACTCGGTGGTCAGACAGGTCTCAACATGGCCATGGAATTATCTAAAAATGGTATCCTTGATGAGCTTGGTGTTGAGCTTCTGGGAACTAAATTATCTGCCATCGACCAAGCGGAGGACCGTGACCTCTTTAAACAATTGATGGAAGAGCTCAACCAACCAATTCCAGAATCTGAAATTGTAAACACTGTTGAAGAAGCTGTTGCCTTTGCAGCAACAATTGGCTACCCAGTCATCGTCCGTCCAGCCTTTACACTTGGTGGTACTGGTGGTGGTATGTGTGCTAATGAGGAAGAATTGCGTGAAATCGCTGAAAATGGATTGAAATTGTCACCTGTGACCCAATGTTTGATTGAGCGTTCAATCGCAGGTTTCAAGGAAATCGAATACGAAGTGATGCGTGACTCAGCCGACAATGCTTTGGTTGTTTGTAACATGGAAAACTTTGACCCAGTTGGGATTCATACAGGGGATTCCATTGTATTTGCCCCAGCCCAAACCATGTCAGACTATGAAAACCAAATGCTACGTGACGCGAGCTTGAGCATCATTCGTGCCCTCAAGATTGAAGGTGGATGTAACGTTCAGCTAGCCCTTGATCCGCATAGCTTCAAATACTATGTCATCGAAGTAAACCCCCGTGTATCACGTTCTTCAGCCCTTGCCTCTAAAGCGACAGGTTATCCAATTGCCAAATTGGCTGCTAAGATTGCCGTCGGTTTGACCTTGGATGAGGTTATCAACCCAGTCACAGGTTCAACCTATGCCATGTTTGAGCCAGCCCTTGACTACGTTGTTGCCAAGATTCCACGTTTCCCATTTGACAAGTTTGAAAAGGGTGAGCGCCGTCTTGGTACTCAGATGAAGGCCACTGGAGAAGTCATGGCAATCGGTCGTAACATTGAAGAATCTCTTCTTAAGGCTTGTCGCTCCCTTGAAATTGGGGTGCACCACAATGAAATGCCTGAACTTGCAGAGGTTTCTGATGATTCCTTGATTGAAAAAGTAGTCAAAGCCCAGGATGACCGTCTCTTCTACGTATCAGAAGCCATTCGTCGTGGTTACACACCAGAAGAAATTGCTGAATTGACTAAGATTGATATCTTCTATCTTGATAAACTCCTACATATCTTTGAAATTGAGCAGGAGTTGGGTGCCCATCCACAAGATCTTGAAGTTTTGAAAACTGCAAAATTGAATGGATTTTCAGACCGTAAGATTGCTGAACTCTGGAATACTACAGCTGACCAAGTTCGTCAGCTTCGTTTGGAAAACAAGATTGTCCCAGTCTACAAGATGGTCGATACTTGTGCGGCAGAATTTGACTCTGAAACACCATACTTCTATTCAACCTATGGTTGGGAAAACGAGTCGATCAAGTCTGATAAGGAATCCGTTCTAGTTCTAGGTTCTGGTCCAATACGTATCGGTCAAGGGGTAGAGTTTGACTACGCAACAGTTCACTCTGTTAAGGCAATTCAGGCTGCTGGCTACGAAGCCATCATTATGAACTCAAACCCGGAGACAGTTTCAACAGACTTCTCTGTATCTGATAAACTCTACTTTGAACCATTGACTTTTGAAGATGTGATGAATGTCATCGATTTGGAGCAACCAAAGGGTGTTATCGTTCAGTTCGGTGGTCAAACAGCCATCAACCTTGCGGAGACATTGGCGAAAGCAGGTGTGACCATCCTTGGGACACAGGTTGCTGACCTAGACCGAGCTGAGGACCGTGACCTCTTTGAGCAAGCTCTTAAAGATTTGGATATTCCACAGCCACCAGGACAAACGGCTACCAATGAAGAAGAAGCAGTTCTTGCAGCTCGTAAGATTGGCTTCCCAGTTCTTGTCCGTCCATCTTATGTACTTGGTGGACGTGCTATGGAAATCGTTGAAAACGAAGAAGACCTTCGTTCTTACATGCGAACTGCTGTTAAGGCTAGTCCAGACCACCCAGTTCTTGTCGATTCTTACATTATTGGTCAGGAGTGTGAAGTTGATGCCATCTCAGACGGGGAAAATGTTCTCATCCCTGGTATCATGGAGCATATCGAACGTGCCGGTGTCCACTCAGGTGACTCAATGGCCGTTTACCCACCACAAACCTTGTCGCAAAAGGTTCAGGAAACTATAGCAGACTATACGAAACGTCTAGCAATCGGCCTTAACTGCCTTGGAATGATGAACATCCAGTTTGTCATCAAGGATGAAAAAGTCTATGTTATTGAGGTCAATCCACGTGCCAGCCGTACGGTTCCATTTCTTTCTAAAGTGACCAATATCCCTATGGCTCAAGTAGCAACCAAGCTCATTCTTGGTCAAAAACTTGAAGAACTTGGCTACCAAGATGGACTTTACCCTGAAAGCACTCGAGTTCATATCAAGGCACCTGTCTTCTCCTTTACCAAACTAGCTAAGGTAGACAGCTTACTTGGTCCTGAAATGAAGTCAACAGGGGAAGTTATGGGTTCTGATACGACTTTGGAAAAAGCTCTCTATAAGGCCTTTGAAGCTTCTTACTTACACTTGCCAACTTTTGGTAACGTTGTATTTACCATCGCTGATGATGCCAAAGAAGAAGCCTTGGACTTGGCTCGTCGTTTCCAAAATATTGGCTATGGAATCCTCGCGACAGAAGGGACAGCAGCCTTCTTTGCCAGTCAAGGATTGCAAGCCCAACCTGTTGGTAAGATTGGTGATGACGATAAGGATATTCCAAGCTTTGTTCGTAAAGGAAGAATTCAAGCTATCATTAACACAGTAGGAACCAAACGAACTGCAGACGAAGATGGAGAGCAAATCCGTCGTTCAGCCATTGAACACGGAGTGCCCCTCTTCACAGCCCTAGATACAGCTAACGCCATGCTCAAAGTATTGGAAAGCCGTAGTTTTGTCACAGAAGCAATTTAAATAGAAAAAAGAGAAGGTGTAATGATCTTCTCTTCTTTTATATTTTTTTCTTGTAAACTACTGCTTAATCAGCTTTTGCGATAAGCTTTAATACTGTGGCCATACCACTCCTGCATTTCTTTTGATGGTGGTGTCATATAATCCCCATACATCTGAGTTAAAAATTGATCATATTTTTTAGGAACGGGCAACATACGGTCTTCAAACTCAGTTAAGATGAGTTCTTTAAAGGTATCAACTGGGAAGACTTCTTTCATACCTTCCTTACCAATCCCAATTCCTCCTTCATATTGAGGAGTATTGGTTGCAGCATTTTTGACTAGCTGATCAATTTTCTTGTAAAAGTAACGGGGATTGACCACTCGGAGGGCGTACCAGCTACATAATCTTAGAAAATCTTTTAATTTGCTATCACCGTGAACTGCGCGTGATTTTTTGATATAAGCTAGTTGACGAAGGGCTACATACTTATAACTCTTGTCGACAATGCTCAAGTCTGTAAAGCGATCAATTGGGAAGACATCAATAAAGAGACTGGTGTCATGACGCTTGTACTTAACATGGTCTTCGATAACAGTAGAAGTATCCAAAATCGATGCGAAATTATTGAAGTACCAAGAAGAAGTGTCGTAGGAGAGAACCTTATAACGTGGATGGTCTTCTTCCTCAATAATCTTCAGTAAACGCTCATAATCTTCACGATAGAGAGAAATATCAATATCATCGTCCCAGGGAATCATACCTTTGTGGCGGATAGCTCCAAGCATGGTTCCATAACTGAGAAAATAAGGAATATCATGTTTCTTACAAGTCTCATCAATATAGTCTAGCAGGGCTAGTTGAATTTCTTTAATTTCTTTTTTTTCTAAATACTGCATCCTAATCCTCCAATTTATAAGCGTGAAATTCATGACTGTAGAAGCGTTTTTCTTCTGGTGGTAGGGTCATATAATCTCCATAAAATTGCGTCAAAATAGTATCAAATTTTTCAGGTGCAGGAAGGCTTAAATTTTCAAAGGGTACATCAATTGTTTTATCGAAGGTACCGCTTGGGAAGACTTCCTTTTCCTTAAATTTAGACGGGATAAAAGCCATATACTGTCCATTCTTACGACTATATTTTTGAATTTCTTTCTCGATTTTATGTGCGAAATAACGAGGAGAAACCGGTCGAAGGATTAACCAGAAGGCTGTTCGTATCCAATCTTTTAAAAGGCTATCTTTATAGACAATATTTTTGTGTTTACTGAAAGACAGTAGTTTGAAGCTTTCCAGTTTATAACAAGTATCAATGACCTTAGGATCATCAAAGCGATCCATAGGGAAAATATCGATAAAAACACCAGACTCATAGGTTTTTGTATTTCGAGTATCAATAATTTTAGTTGTACTGTCGGTTATTTTGATAAAGTTGTTAAAGTAGTTCTTATCAGTTTCTAAGGATAGGAGCTTATATTTGCTTTTTTCCTTTTGAAAAATGTTTATAAATCGTTGGTAGTCTTCTCGAGGCATGGACAGATCAATATCGTCGTCCCAAGGAATAAAGCCCTGATGTCGAACCGCCCCAATCAGAGTACCGTAGTTAATAATATAGTTGATATTGTGCTTTTTACAGAGAGTATCAATATAATCCAAAATTTCTAATTCAATTTGTTTGGCATCTTCAATGGTTAGTTGTTTCATTCTAAACTCCTATGATCTTTTGAATTTATTTTTTAAGGCTAGGACATGGTTTAAAAATTCATAGAAAATGCTATCTTTGGTGAAGGCAAGTAGACCAATATAAGAGATGGCTGATAGCAAGACAATCAAACCAGTATTAATCAAAAATGGCAAATTAATGACCATATCCACAGGATACAAGAAATTAATCAGGAAATAAATTCCTACAAAGGAAAGTGAAAAGAGCGAGTATCGAATAGTATAGCTGAAGATATGTCCTAAGTGGATGAGTTGTTTTCTATGGATGAAAATGATATAGAAAACAAGTAGAGAGGCCTCTGATAGCATAGTTGTCAGTAAGTAGTATTCAGGAGCCACGATGTGGTTGAAAAAGAGGAGACTATTTAAGCCCAAATTGAGTAATCCTGCAAAGACTGTGTAAACTGTAATACGTTTTTCATAGCCATTTGTAAAGAGAATTTGGGAACCAAGAATAGTATCTAAGGCCAGGATAATCGTACGAAAAGCGAAGAGAGAGGTTAAGATACCGCCTCCGATATATTTTTCACTACCGTAAAGTAGGATGGCATTTGGTCCTAAAACCATGAGTCCGAAACTGAGTGGAATGATAAAGAAGTTAAAGATTCGACTTCCTCTGTTAACCAGAGAAACATAGGCTTCTTTGTCTCCTTTACCCAAATAGTAACTGAGACGAGGCACACTCACTCCGATAGCTCCTGTTACAACACCAGCTATAACGGTCACAATTCGCTGAGCCATGGTATAGTAACTAACGTTGACATCAATCCCTGTTTTAACGAGGAAGAGTCGATCCAAAAAAGTGAAGAGCATATTGGCATTGGCAAAGACTAACATGGCTGTTAGAGGGAGAAAGAGCGGTTTAAAATCACTTATGTGAATCTTAACAAGTTTAATGTCTCTTTTAATCCAAAAATAACTAATCAGATAGTTAATCAGTGTCGATAAACTCATCACAAGTGTATAGACAACAATATCGTGTTCATTTTTGACAAACAGGAAAATAGAGACCAGCATCAGGATACGGATGAAAGCAGTCTTGTAAAAAAGAAAACTGTAATTTTCCAGAGCTTCATTGACCCATTCGATTGAAAAAATCTGGGCAATGAGTTGAATCCCCATAACAAGGTAGACTTTTTTGATGATTGGATTATCAGTAAAGAAGAGAGGATAGGCTAGGATATAGACAGCAGTGGTCAAAATTGTACAAGCTATGCACAAATAAAAAAGACTGGAGAAGGTTCTATTCAGATCTTTTTTGTTATCCTTGACATTACTGATGGCCCGTAAACCGTAGTTATAGACTCCATATGTTGCAAAGGGCAAGAAAAATGACAAAATAGTGTCAACTGAGTTGAAGTAACCATAGTCAGTTCGGTCCAAGACACGCGCGACGTAGGTACCAGTTAAGATGGGAAAAATAATATTCAAGACACGAATTCCCATATAAGATAGAGCATTTAATTTTATACTTTTCATTCAATTTACCTCGTTTTTCATTATATCATAAAGTTAGCTAATAAGAAATGAAGGGCAGTAAGTCAAGCAATCACTTTGAAGTTTCAAAGCTTAATTTTAAGATTTTTTTAAGGAAAGTATATTATTCTGAAGAACTCTAAAATTTCACAGCCATTTATTAGTAATGACTACAGAATTCCTAGTCACTACTAGAAAAGGACTAGTTTCTTTGAATAATGGAACTGCATAATCCTCCTATTCTAGAACGGGATGACTAGTATTTCTTTTATGATAGGACTAGATTGTGGTATAATAGAGAGAATAAGTTTTTTTAGTAAGACAAAGGAGAAAATAGATGATTTATGCAGGAATTCTTGCTGGTGGAACTGGCACACGTATGGGAATCAGTAACTTGCCAAAACAATTTTTAGAGCTAGGTGATCGACCTATCTTGGTTCATACAATTGAAAAATTTGTCTTGGAACCAAGCATTGAAAAAATTGTTGTTGGGGTTCATGGAGACTGGGTTTCCCATGCAGAGGATCTTGTAGATAAATATCTACCTCTTCATAAGAATCGTATCATCATTACAAAAGGTGGTGCTGACCGTAATACAAGTATTGAGAAAATCATTGAAGCCATTGATGCTTATCGTCCGCTTACTCCAGAGGACATTGTTGTTACCCACGATTCTGTTCGTCCATTTATTACACTTCGCATGATTCAAGACAATATCAAACTTGCCCAAAATCATGACGCAGTGGACACAGTGGTAGAAGCGGTTGATACTATCGTTGAAAGTACCAATGGTCAATTTATTACAGATATTCCAAATCGTGCTCACCTTTATCAAGGACAAACACCTCAAACATTCCGTTGCAAGGACTTCATGGACCTTTATGGATCTCTTTCTGATGAAGAGAAGGAAATCTTGACAGATGCATGTAAAATTTTTGTGATCAAAGGAAAAGATGTGGCCTTGGCCAAAGGTGAATACTCAAATCTGAAGATTACAACCGTAACAGATTTGAAGATTGCAAAAAGTATGATTGAGAAAGACTAGTAAAATGATTAATCAAATTTATCAACTAACTAAGCCCAAGTTTATCAATGTCAAATACCAGGAAGAGGCTATTGACCAAGAAAATCATATCCTCATCCGCCCTAATTATATGGCGGTCTGTCATGCGGATCAGCGTTACTACCAGGGAAAACGTGATCCCAAGATTTTGAACAAAAAACTTCCAATGGCAATGATTCACGAGTCATGCGGAACCGTTATTTCTGACCCTACAGGAACCTACGAGGTTGGGCAAAAAGTTGTCATGATTCCTAATCAGCCTCCTATGCAGAGTGATAAAGAATTCTATGAAAACTACATGACAGGGACCCATTTCTTGTCTAGTGGCTTTGATGGCTTTATGAGAGAATTTGTTTCTCTTCCTAAAGATCGTGTGGTGGCTTATGATGCTATTGAAGACACGGTTGCAGCCATTACAGAGTTTGTCAGTGTCGGTATGCACGCTATGAATCGTCTATTGACTCTTGCTCATAGCAAGCGGGACCGAATTGCTGTTATCGGAGATGGAAGTTTAGCTTTTGTGGTTGCCAATATTATCAACTATACTTTGCCAGAAGCAGAGATTGTGGTTATTGGTCGTCATTGGGAAAAGTTGGAACTCTTCTCATTTGCCAAAGAATGCTATATTACTGACAATATTCCTGAAGATTTGGCCTTTGATCATGCTTTTGAGTGTTGTGGTGGTGATGGTACTGGACCAGCTATCAATGATTTGATTCGCTACATTCGTCCTCAGGGAACGATTCTCATGATGGGTGTTAGCGAGTATAAAGTCAATCTCAATACACGCGATGCCTTAGAAAAAGGCTTGCTCTTGGTTGGTTCCTCTCGTTCTGGTCGCATTGATTTTGAAAATGCAATCCAAATGATGGAAGTCAAGAAATTTGCCAATCGTCTTAAAAATATCCTTTATCTAGAAGAACCTGTAAGAGAAATTAAAGATATTCACCGTGTCTTTGCAACCGATTTAAACACAGCCTTTAAAACCGTGTTTAAGTGGGAAGTATAAGAACTGGAGGTTAATTGTGGAGAAAATCATTAAAGAGAAAATTTCTTCCCTACTTAGTCAAGAAGAGGAAGTCCTCAGTGTTGAACAACTGGGGGGAATGACCAATCAAAACTATTTGGTCAAAACAACAAATAAGCAATACATTGTTAAATTCTTTGGTAAAGGGACAGAAAGGCTGATCAATCGTCAAGATGAAAAGTACAATCTTGAACTACTAAAGGATTTAGACTTAGATGTAAAAAATTATCTTTTTGATATTGAAGCTGGTATCAAAGTAAATGAGTATATCGAATCTGCGATTACGCTTGATTCAACGTCAATCAAGACCAAATTTGATAAAATTGCTCCAATTTTACAAACTATCCATGCATCTGGCAAGGAATTAAGGGGAGAATTTGCTCCTTTTGAAGAAATCAAAAAATACGAATCCTTGATTGAAGAAAAAATCCCTTATGCCAACTATGAAGCTGTTCGAGAAGAAGTCTTCTCTTTAGAGAAAAGACTGGCTGACTTAGGTGTTGACAGAAAATCTTGTCATATCGATTTGGTGCCTGAAAACTTTATCGAATCACCTCAAGGACGACTTTATCTGATTGACTGGGAATATTCATCAATGAACGATCCAATGTGGGATTTGGCTGCCCTCTTTTTAGAGTCCGAATTCACTCCCCAAGAGGAAGAAGAGTTCTTATCTCACTACGAGAGTGCCCAAACACCTGTCACTCGTGAAAAGATTGCAATCTATAAAATTTTACAAGACACTATTTGGAGTCTATGGACAGTCTATAAAGAAGAGCAAGGGGCAGATTTTGGTGACTATGGTGTGAATCGTTACCAAAGAGCTGTTAAAGGTCTGGCTAATTATGGAGGTTCATATGAAAAATAAAAATGGAGTTTCCTTCGGTCTACTCTCAGGTGTTTTCTGGGGGTTAGGTCTAACAATTAGCGCTTACATCTTTTCGATTTTTACAGATTTGTCACCCTTTGTGGTGGCTGCTGCTCACGATTTCTTGAGTATCTTTATTCTACTAGCTTTTCTCTTGGTAAAAGAAGGAAAAGTTCGTCTCTCAATTTTCTTAAATATTCGCAATGTTAGTGTGATCATTGGGGCCTTGCTAGCTGGTCCTATCGGAATGCAGGCCAATCTTTATGCGGTTAAGTATATCGGAAGTTCCTTGGCTTCATCAGTATCGGCTATTTATCCTGCGATTTCAGTTTTATTGGCTTTCTTCTTTTTAAAGCACAAGATTTCGAAAAATACCGTGTTTGGGATAGTCTTGATTATTGGAGGGATAATTGCTCAGACCTATAAGGTTGAACAGGTCAATTCCTTCTACATTGGTATTCTCTGTGCTTTGGTTTGTGCTATTGCATGGGGAAGTGAAAGTGTTCTTAGCTCTTTTGCCATGGAAAGTGAATTGAGTGAAATCGAGGCCCTCTTAATCCGTCAAGTAACTTCATTCTTGTCCTATCTTGTGATTGTGCTCTTCTCTCATCAGTCATTTGCAGAAGTGGCCAATGGGCAGTTACTAGGTCTCATGATTGTCTTTGCTGCCTTTGATATGATTTCCTACTTGGCTTATTATATCGCTATCAATCGCTTGCAACCAGCCAAGGCTACAGGCTTGAACGTGAGCTATGTAGTATGGACGGTCTTGTTTGCAGTTGTTTTCTTGGGTGCACCGCTAGATATGCTGACAATTATTACGTCACTTGTCGTTATTGCTGGAGTTTATATTATTATTAAAGAATAAAGGAGATTTATGTGAAAGCCATCATCTTAGCAGCGGGATTGGGAACTCGCTTGCGTCCTATGACTGAAAATACCCCTAAAGCCTTGGTTCAGGTTAATCAAAAACCTTTGATTGAATACCAAATTGAGTTTTTAAAAGAAAAAGGAATTAACGACATCATCATCATCGTCGGTTATCTTAAAGAACAATTCGATTACTTGAAAGAGAAATATGGAGTTCGACTCGTTTTCAATGATAAATACGCTGACTACAATAACTTTTACTCTCTCTATCTTGTAAAAGAAGAATTAGCTAACAGTTATGTTATCGATGCCGATAATTATCTCTTTAAAAATATGTTCCGCAATGACTTGACACGTTCGACTTATTTTAGTGTTTATCGTGAAGATTGTACCAACGAATGGTTCTTGGTCTATGGAGATGACTACAAGGTTCAAGACATTATTGTTGATAGCAAAGCTGGTCGCATTCTTAGTGGTGTATCCTTCTGGGACGCTCCAACTGCAGAAAAGATTGTCAGCTTTATCGACAAGGCTTATGCAAGTGGCGAGTTTGTTGATCTCTACTGGGACAATATGGTTAAGGATAACATCAAAGAGTTAGATGTCTATGTTGAAGAATTAGAAGGCAATAGCATCTATGAAATCGATAGTGTCCAAGACTATCATAAATTAGAAGAAATTCTTAAAAACGAAAATTAAAGATTCCAACATCTGGCTAAAATAGTCGGATGTTTTTTTGATTTTTTACGAATAAATAGATGAGTAGAAAAAGAAATGGAGTTATTTATGAAAATCACAAACTATGAAATCTATAAGTTAAAAAAATCAGGTTTGACCAATCAACAGGTTTTGGCAGTTCTAGAATACGGTGAAAATGTTGATCAAGAACTGTTGTTAGGTGATATTGCAGAAATTTCAGGTTGCCGAAATCCAGCTGTTTTTATGGAACGTTATTTTCAGATAGACGATACGCATTTGGAGAAGGAGTTTCAAAAATTTCCATCTTTCTCTATTTTAGATGACTGTTATCCTTGGGATTTGAGTGAAATATATGATGCGCCTGTACTTTTATTTTACAAGGGAAACCTGGATCTCTTGAAATTTCCTAAGGTAGCAGTCGTGGGAAGTCGTGCTTGTAGCAAACAGGGGGCTAAGTCAGTTGAAAAAGTCATTCAGGGCATGGAAAATGAACTGGTTATCGTCAGTGGATTAGCCAAGGGAATTGACACAGCAGCTCATATGGCAGCCCTGCAGAATGGTGGAAAAACCATTGCAGTGATTGGAACAGGACTGGATGTGTTTTATCCTAAAGCCAATAAACGCTTGCAAGACTACATCGGCAATGACCATCTGGTTCTTAGTGAATATGGACCAGGCGAACAACCTCTAAAATTTCATTTTCCTGCCCGTAATCGCATCATTGCTGGACTTTGTCGAGGTGTGATTGTAGCAGAGGCTAAGATGCGCTCTGGTAGTCTCATTACCTGTGAGCGAGCAATGGAAGAAGGGCGTGACGTCTTTGCTATTCCTGGTAGCATTTTAGATGGACTATCAGACGGTTGCCATCATCTGATTCAGGAAGGAGCAAAATTGGTCACCAGTGGGCAAGATGTGCTTACGGAATTTGAATTTTAAGACGAAATTTCGCTTACTAGACAAACTTTTCTTCTATATATAGGAGCTAAGTCTTGACAGTTATGGCAAAATGGTTTACACTTTATAAAGTTTATTACTTTGAAAAGGTGTGATACTGTGGCTACGGCAACAAAAAAGAAAAAATCAACAGTTAAAAAAAATCTAGTCATCGTGGAGTCGCCTGCTAAGGCGAAAACGATTGAGAAATATCTAGGCAGAAATTACAAGGTTTTAGCCAGTGTTGGGCATATCCGTGATTTGAAGAAATCCAGTATGTCCGTCGATATTGAAAATAATTATGAACCGCAATATATCAATATCCGAGGAAAAGGTCCTCTTATCAATGACTTGAAAAAAGAAGCTAAAAAAGCTAATAAAGTCTTTCTGGCGAGTGACCCGGACCGTGAAGGAGAAGCGATTTCTTGGCATTTGGCTCACATTCTCAACTTGGATGAAAATGATGCCAACCGTGTGGTCTTCAATGAAATCACCAAGGATGCAGTCAAAAATGCTTTTAAAGAACCGCGCAAGATTGATATGGATTTGGTCGATGCCCAACAGGCTCGTCGGGTCTTGGACCGCTTGGTAGGCTATTCGATTTCGCCTATTTTGTGGAAGAAGGTCAAGAAGGGCTTATCAGCAGGTCGCGTACAGTCTATTGCCCTTAAACTCATCATTGACCGTGAGAATGAAATCAATGCTTTCCAGCCAGAGGAATACTGGACAATTGATGGCGTCTTTAAAAAGGGAACCAAGCAATTTCAGGCTTCCTTCTATGGAATAGATGGCAAAAAGCTGAAACTGACTAGTAATGATGAGGTTAAGGAAGTCTTGTCTCGTCTGACGAGTAAAGATTTTTCAGTGGATCAGGTAGATAAGAAAGAGCGCAAACGCAATGCTCCATTACCCTATACCACTTCATCTATGCAGATGGATGCTGCCAATAAAATTAACTTCCGTACTCGAAAGACCATGATGGTTGCCCAACAGCTCTATGAAGGGATTAATATTGGTTCTGGGGTGCAAGGTTTGATTACCTATATGCGTACTGATTCGACCCGTATCAGTCCTGTAGCGCAAAATGAAGCGGCAAGTTTCATTACGGATCGTTTTGGTAGCAAGTATTCTAAGCATGGTAGCAAGGTCAAAAACGCTTCAGGTGCTCAGGATGCCCACGAGGCTATTCGCCCGTCTAGTGTCTTTAATACACCTGAAAGCATCGCTAAGTATCTGGACAAGGATCAGCTCAAGCTTTATACCCTTATCTGGAATCGTTTTGTGGCGAGCCAGATGACAGCTGCTGTCTTTGATACTATGGCTGTTAAATTGTCTCAAAATGGGGTTCAATTTGCTGCCAATGGTAGTCAGGTTAAGTTTGATGGTTATCTTGCCATTTATAATGATTCTGACAAGAATAAGATGTTACCGGATATGGCTGTTGGAGATGTGGTCAAGCAGGTCAATAGCAAACCAGAGCAACATTTCACTCAACCGCCTGCTCGTTATTCCGAAGCGACACTGATCAAGACCTTGGAGGAAAATGGGGTTGGACGTCCGTCAACCTACGCACCAACCATTGAAACTATTCAGAAACGTTATTATGTTCGCCTTGCAGCCAAACGTTTTGAACCAACAGAGTTGGGAGAAATTGTTAACAAGCTCATCGTTGAATATTTCCCAGATATCGTAAACGTGACCTTCACAGCTGAAATGGAAGGCAAGCTGGATGATGTCGAAGTCGGAAAAGAGCAGTGGCAACGTGTCATTGATGCCTTTTACAAACCTTTCTCTAAAGAGGTTGCCAAGGCTGAAGAAGAAATGGAGAAAATCCAGATCAAGGATGAACCAGCTGGATTTAATTGTGAAGTGTGTGGCAGTCCAATGGTTATTAAACTTGGTCGTTTTGGTAAGTTCTACGCTTGTAGCAATTTCCCAGATTGCCGTCATACCCAAGCAATCGTGAAAGAAATCGGTGTTGAGTGTCCAAGTTGTCATCAGGGACAAATCATTGAACGTAAAACCAAACGTAACCGCCTTTTCTATGGTTGCAATCGCTATCCAGAATGTGAATTTACCTCTTGGGACAAGCCTGTTGGTCGAGACTGTCCAAAATGTTGCAATTTCCTCATGGAGAAAAAAGTCCGTGGTGGAGGTAAGCAGGTTGTCTGTAGTAATGGCGACTACGAGGAAGAAAAGATTAAATAAGTGGAGAGTCCTGAAAGTGAATTTCAGGCTCTTTTTGATTAGTGCTTGACAAAATTCATCATTGTATGCGAAACTAGAAGAAGATTATTTTAATTAGGAGTAGTTATGCGTATTATTTATCTTATTATTGGTTTTTTATCGCTGGCCTTGGCTATTGTTGGGGTTGTTTTACCTTTGTTGCCGACAACGCCTTTCCTTTTGTTGTCTATTGCTTGTTTCTCAAGAAGTTCCAAGCGCTTCGAAGATTGGCTTTATCATACCAAGCTCTATCAAGCATATGTAGCTGATTTTCGGGAAACCAAGTCCATTGCACGTGAACGTAAGAAAAAAATCATCGTATCCATCTACATCTTGATGGGAGTTTCCATTTACTTTGCGCCTCTTTTGCCGGTCAAAATCGGTCTGGGAGCTTTGACCATCTTTATCACTTATTATCTCTTCAAGGTCATTCCGGACAAAGAATAGGTAAAATTTGTAACTATTTCCCTTGATAAAATTGAAAGCATATTCACAACAATATGATATAATAAATTTAAAGTAATCTTCAAGGAGAATCAAATGATTTACGAATTTTGTGCTGAAAATGTGACCTTGCTTGAAAAAGCGATGCAGGCTGGAGCTCGTCGAATCGAACTTTGTGATAATCTAGCAGTTGGTGGAACAACACCCAGCTATGGAGTGACCAAGGCAGCGGTTGAACTGGCAGTTAACTACGATACTACTATTATGACCATGATTCGTCCACGTGGTGGCGACTTTGTCTATAATGAACTAGAAATTGCAATTATGCTAGAAGACATTCGATTGGCTGCTCAGGCTGGAAGTCAAGGGGTTGTATTTGGGGCTTTAACTGCTGAGAAGAAGTTGGATAAAGCTAATCTGGAGAAGCTAATTGCTGCATCAAAAGAGATGGAAATTGTCTTTCACATGGCCTTTGATGAATTGAGCGATGAAGACCAGTTGGAGGCAATTGACTGGCTCAGCCAAGCTGGTGTCACCCGTATCTTAACTCGTGCTGGTGTGTCTGGCGATTCACTAGACAAACGTTTTGCTCACTATCACAGAATTTTGGAACATGCTAAAGGTAAAATTGAAATCTTACCAGGTGGGGGAATTGACCTTGACAACCGTCAAACCTTTATCGACCAGCTGGGTGTAACACAATTGCATGGAACCAAGGTTGTTTTTTAAAAAATAGAAAGGAACTGCTAGCTTTGGGTAGCAGTTTTCACTTATGTTTAAAATTTTTAAATCCTATCAGTTTAATCAAGAAAAGGCTCGTGCCTATGGTTTTGTAGAAAATAGTGGAGTTTGGACCTATAGTTGCCAGATTTTGCAAGGTGACTTTTTCATGACAGTCTCTATCACTGCTGATAATGTGAGTTTTCAGGTCTTTGACCAGGAAACGGGCGACCTCTATCCTCAAGTCCATATGGAAAGCATGAGGGGAAGTTTTGTAGGAAGTGTCCGTGAGGCCTGTTTGGAGATTCTTTACCAGATTCGCAAGGCTTGTTTTGATGTGCAGGATTTTATCTGTTCTCAAACAAAGCGTATCATGACTCAAGTTCAGGAAAAGTATGGAAACCAGTTGGAGTATCTGTGGGAAAAATCTCCTGATACGGCGGTGTTAAGACATGCAGGCAGTAAAAAATGGTATGCTGTTTTGATGAGAATACCTTGGGATAGGCTAGATAAGGGGAGAGAAGGATTAGTGGAAGCAGTCAATCTCAAACACGACCAAGTAGCTGACTTACTCTCAAAAAAGGGAATTTATCCAGCCTTTCATATGAACAAACGCTACTGGATTAGTGTGGCCCTTGATGATACTTTATCAGATGAAGAAGTACTGGAATTGATAGAAAAAAGTTGGAACTTAACCTCTAAAAAATGAAATATTTCAAGGATTTCCAAGAACTTTCAATTAGCGAAATATTCTATACTGAAGAAATTTTCAGAAAATATTGGATTTTTTCTTGACAAGTGCTTTTGCCTATGCTAAAATACTAAACAAGATATCAAACGAAGGAGAAAGTCAAACATGAGAACAGCTAAGTTTAATCAATATGCTTTGTTGTTGAGGTACTCGGGCTAGTGCAAAAAGCATTAGTCCTGTTTGGCTTACCAAGCGGGAGTGAATCAACATCTCGCTTGGACTTCTAAGCGAGATGTTTTTTTAAAACCACATTTGGAAAAGGGGAAATCTTATGAGAACAGTTGAATTTCTAGATACTAGCCTTCGGGATGGAGAACAGACACCAGGTGTTAACTTTTCAATCAAAGAAAAGATTGCCATAGCAAGGCAGCTGGAGAAATGGGGCATTTCGGCCATTGAAGCTGGTTTTCCAGCGGCTAGCCCAGACTCATTTAAAGCAGTGCAGGAGATTGCTAAGGTTTTGAAGAAAACAGCGGTGACTGGTTTGGCCCGCTCTGTTAAGTCTGATATTGATGCTTGCTACGAGGCCCTCAAGGACGCCAAGTATCCACAGGTTCACGTCTTTATCGCTACCAGTCCGATTCACCGCAAGTATAAGCTCAATAAGAGCAAGGAAGAGATTTTGGAAGCTATCAAGGAGCATGTTTCTTATGCTCGTTCTAAGTTTGAAGTGGTCGAATTCTCTCCTGAAGATGCAACTAGAACAGAGTTGGATTTCCTCTTGCAAGTTGTTCAAACAGCGGTTGATGCAGGTGCGACTTATATCAATATTCCTGATACGGTTGGATTCACCACTCCAGAGGAATACGGTGCTATCTTCAAACACCTGATTGAGAATGTTAAGACAGATCGTCAGATTGTCTATTCGCCTCACTGCCACGATGACCTTGGGATGGCAGTGGCTAATAGCCTTGCTGCTGTCAAGAATGGGGCAGGGCGTGTCGAAGGAACTATCAACGGTATTGGTGAGAGAGCTGGAAATGCTGCTTTGGAAGAAATTGCAGTTGCCCTCAATATTCGCCAAGATTACTATCAAGCAGCAACCAGTATTGTCTTAAATGAGACTATCAATACGTCTGAAATGGTTTCTCGCTTCTCAGGAATTCCAGTTCCTAAAAACAAGGCCGTCGTTGGTGGCAATGCCTTCTCTCACGAATCTGGTATTCACCAAGACGGAGTCCTTAAAAACCCTCTTACATATGAAATTATCACTCCTGAATTGGTTGGTGTTAAGAGTAATAGTCTTCCGCTTGGTAAATTGTCAGGTCGCCATGCCTTTGTTGAAAAACTAAGAGAATTAGCCCTAGACTTTACAGAAGAGGATATCAAACCACTCTTTGCGAAGTTCAAGGCACTAGCCGATAAGAAACAAGAAATCACAGATGCAGATATTCGAGCTCTGGTAGCTGGAACCATGGTTGAGAATCCAGAAGGCTTCCACTTTGATGATTTACAACTACAAACCCATGCGGAAAATGACATTGAAGCACTCGTTAGCCTAGCCAATATGGATGGTGAGAAAGTCGAATTTAATGCGACAGGACAAGGCTCTGTTGAGGCAATCTTTAACGCTATCGATAAGTTCTTTAACCAATCCGTCCGCTTGGTGTCCTATACTATTGACGCTGTGACAGATGGAATTGATGCCCAAGCTCGGGTTTTGGTCACTGTTGAAAACAGAGATACAGAAACCATCTTTAATGCAGCAGGGCTTGATTTCGATGTACTGAAAGCATCTGCTATTGCCTACATCAATGCTAATACCTTTGTTCAAAAAGAGAATGCTGGTGAGATGGGACGCAGTGTTTCTTACCGCGATATGCCTAGTGTGTAAAGGAGAAGGCTATGACAAAGAAAATAGTAGCTCTAGCAGGGGACGGAATCGGCCCAGAAATCATGGAGGCTAGTTTAGAGGTTCTGGAAGCTCTAGCTGAAAAAACAGGTTTTGACTATGAGATTGATAGACGACCTTTTGGAGGTGCAGGTATCGATGCAGCAGGGCATCCCTTACCTGATGAAACTCTCAAGGCATGTCGTGAAGCAGATGCCATTCTCCTAGCGGCTATCGGTAGTCCCCAGTATGATAGTGCAACGGTTCGGCCTGAACAAGGCTTGCTAGCTCTCCGTAAGGAACTCAATCTCTATGCTAATATTCGCCCTGTTAAGATTTTTGAGAGTCTCAAGCATTTGTCACCACTAAAATCAGAACGAATTGCTGGGGTGGACTTTGTCGTTGTGCGGGAGTTGACAGGCGGGATTTACTTTGGGGATCATATTCTTGAAGAAAGAAAAGCGCGTGATATTAACGACTATAGCTATGAGGAAGTGGAGCGGATTATTCGCAAGGCCTTTGAAATCGCAAGAAATCGCAGAAAAATCGTTACCAGCATCGATAAACAAAATGTTCTAGCGACCTCAAAACTCTGGCGGAAAGTAGCTGAGAAGGTCGCACAGGATTTCCCAGATGTGACCTTGGAACACCAGCTGGTGGACTCAGCTGCCATGCTCATGATTACCAATCCTGCTAAGTTTGATGTCATCGTGACAGAAAATCTTTTCGGAGATATTCTCTCTGATGAATCAAGCGTTCTATCTGGCACACTTGGAGTTATGCCATCAGCCAGTCATTCTGAAAATGGACCAAGTCTCTATGAACCTATTCACGGTTCAGCACCTGATATTGCAGGTCAAGGAATTGCCAATCCTATTTCCATGATTTTATCAGTGGCTATGATGTTGAGAGATAGCTTTGGCCGTTATGAGGATGCAGAGCATATCGAGCGTGCTGTTGAGGCAAGTTTAGCGGCTGGCATTTTAACAAGAGATATAGGTGGACAGGCTTCGACCAAGGAAATGACGGAAGCTATTATTGCAAGGTTATGAAGTTAGACGAAAAAATTACTCTAGTCCTGTTGATTTGGAATGTCATGGTTTTCGTGATTTATGGTATTGACAAATCCAAGGCAAGGAGAAGAGTTTGGCGCATCCCTGAGAAAATCTTACTTATTTTAGCCTTTACTTGTGGTGGTTTTGGAGCCTGGTTAGCAGGAATCACCTTTCATCACAAGACTAGAAAATGGTACTTTAAAACGGTTTGGTTTCTTGGGATGGTGACCACACTAGGAGCCTTATATTTGATTTGGAGGTAATGGATGGCAGGAAAATCGATTTTTGATAAATTATGGGACCGTCATGTCATCACGGGAGAAGAGGGGCAACCCCAACTCATGTATGTGGACCAGCACTATATCCACGAAGTGACCAGTCCACAGGCTTTTCAAGGATTGCGAGATGCAGGTCGCAGATTAAGACGACCAGACTTGACATTTGGAACCTTTGACCACAATGTCCCGACAGTCAATATCTACGATATTCGAGATGTGATTTCTAAAGCGCAAATTGATAAGCTTGCTGAAAATGTTGAGGAGTTTGGGATCGAACATGCTGCCCACGGTTCTGAAAAGCAGGGGATCGTTCACATGGTTGGTCCAGAAACAGGACGAACCCAACCAGGGAAATTCATCGTCTGTGGAGATAGCCATACAGCAACCCACGGGGCTTTCGGAGCGATCGCCTTTGGAATTGGGACCAGTGAGGTCGAGCATGTTTTTGCTACTCAGACCCTCTGGCAGGTCAAACCCAAGAAAATGCTGGTGGAATTCACTGGAGTTCCTCAAAAAGGAGTTTATTCTAAGGATTATATTCTCGCCTTGATTGCCAAGTACGGCGTTGCCTGTGGTGTTGGCTATGTGGTGGAATATCGTGGGCAAGCGATTGATGCACTAAGCATGGAAGAGCGAATGACCATCTGCAATATGTCCATCGAGTTTGGATCTAAGATGGGAATCATGAATCCAGATCAGACTACCTATGATTATCTCAAAGGACGCGAGTGTGTTCCAGAGAATTTCGAAGAGGCTGTGGCAGATTGGAAAACCCTTGTCAGTGATGATGATGCCGCTTATGATAAGATTATCCAGATGGATGTCTCAGACTTAGCTCCTATGGTAACATGGGGAACCAATCCTGCTATGGGAGTCGACTTTGACAGCAGTTTCCCAGAAATTAAGGATATGAATGATGAGCGTGCCTACAATTACATGGATTTGGAACCTGGTCAAAAGCCAGCGGATATTGAACTAGGCTATATCTTTATCGGCTCTTGTACCAATGCTCGACTCAGTGATTTGCAACTGGCTGCTCGATTTGTCAAAGGGAAGAAGATAGCTCCAAATCTAACAGCAATTGTGGTTCCAGGCTCTCGTCCTGTTAAACGAGCTGCGGAGAAGTTGGGCTTGGATAAAGTTTTCTTAGATGCTGGCTTTGAGTGGCGAGACCCAGGTTGCTCTATGTGTCTAGGGATGAATCCTGACAAGGTTCCTGATGGTGTTCATTGTGCCTCAACCAGCAACCGCAACTTTGAAGATAGACAAGGATTTGGTGCTAAGACCCATCTCTGCAGTCCAGCTATGGCAGCAGCAGCAGCTATCGCAGGACGCTTTGTAGATGTTCGACAAATGCCAGAAGCCCAGTAAGGAGAGGATATGGAGAAATTTACAGTTTATACGGGAACAACCGTTCCTCTCATGAATGATAATATCGACACCGACCAAATCCTACCCAAGCAGTTTCTAAAGTTAATTGATAAGAAAGGCTTTGGTAAGTACCTCATGTATGCTTGGCGTTATCTGGATGACAAGTATACTGAGGATCCAGATTTTGTCTTTAACCGACCTGAATATCGCAAAGCAAGTATTCTCATCTCAGGGGATAACTTTGGGGCGGGGTCTTCGAGGGAGCACGCTGCTTGGGCTCTAGCAGACTACGGTTTTAAGGTCGTGATTGCAGGATCTTTCGGTGACATTCATTACAATAATGAACTCAATAATGGCATGTTACCTATTGTTCAGCCTAGAGAGGTTAGAGAGAAACTAGCTCAGCTACAACCAAGTGACCAGGTAACTGTGGACTTGGAACAACAAAAAATCATCTCACCAGTTGGAGAATTCACTTTTGAAATTGATAGCGAATGGAAACATAAACTCTTAAATGGTTTAGATGATATCGGTATTACCTTGCAGTATGAAGACTTGATTGCTGCATATGAAAAACAAAGACCAGCCTACTGGCAGGATTAGAAGAAAAATAGAAAAGGAAATATAGAACTATGACAAAACACATTCAATGGAACGGAACACTTTCACAAGAAGGCTATGACATTTTAAAAGGTGAGGGTGGATGTATTGTTTGCCCAACAAAAGTCGGTTACATTATCATGACCAGCGATAAGGCAGGACTTGAACGTAAGTTTGAAGCTAAAGAGCGCAACCGTAACAAACCAGGTGTTGTACTTTGTGGTAGCATGGACGAGCTTCGCGCTTTAGCACAACTCAACCCAGAAATTGAAGCTTTTTACCAAAAACATTGGGACGAAGACATTCTCCTTGGTTGTATCCTTCCTTGGAAACCAGAAGCCTTTGAGAAACTCAAAGCTTACGGGGATGGCCGTGAAGAGCTTATGACTGACGTGCGTGGTACTAGCTGTTTCGTTATCAAATTCGGGAAAGCTGGGGAACAATTGGCTGCCAAACTTTGGGAAGATGGTAAAATGGTTTATGCTTCATCTGCAAACCCATCTGGAAAAGGAAACCGTGGTAAGGTAGAAGGAATCGGAGAACGTATCGAAGGAGCAGTGGACCTTGTCATCGAAGCAGACGACTACGTGGCATCCATCCAACCTGACAAAACGATTGAAACGCGCTACGAGCAAGGTGTGATGGTGTCTATGGTCGATAAAGACGGCAAACTCATTCCAGAACAAGGAGGAGCACGTTCAACTTCACCAGCACCAGTTGTGATCCGTAAAGGACTTGACATTGATAAAATCATGATGCATCTGTCAGATACCTTTAACTCATGGGACTACCGCCAGGGAGAGTATTATTAAGATAAAAAAGAAGTCTAGTGTTGAGAGGTAATAAAGTCTCTACACTAGGCTTTTTCTTTAGAAATTCTTTTCTTTTTATATAGATGTGATATTCTATATGTGAAATAGGGCTTTGAAATATTAAATACTAACTAGCCTATAATATGAAAATGGAGCTACAAAATGGAAGAAAAATTAAATTATTGGATGATAGTTGCAGGAGGAGGTGGAAAAGTTTGGTCTTTATTTAAAGAAGAAAATATAGCTTGTATAGATTTTGATTCTAATTTATCTAATATTTTAGATTATAATAATCCTGAAGAATTGAAGCAAGGAAAGCAGAGAAATTTATTTATTTGGAAGTTTGCACATGACATAAAAATAAATGATTATATAATAGCTACCTCAGGATTTAACAAAATTTTGGGTATTGGACAATGTGTGAAAACATATTACTTTGATGAAACAAAAACAGAGTTTAAACATTGTATTGGTGTTAATTGGTTGAAAGTAGATGGTGGATGGGAATACCAAGGTAAAAAAGGTGCAAGACAAACCATCAACTGGGATAGAAATTCAGAACGTATCAATTTGTATAAATCTATTCTAAATGGTACATACAGAAAAAATATAGAGAAGGTTGTTATGAATAAAAATATTAACGATTATTTAGATAAATTAAGAAAATCCAAAAACCTCATCCTCCGTGGTGCACCTGGTACAGGAAAAACTTATCTTGCTAAAGAAATTGCTATGGAGTTAACGGGTGGCAACGAAGACCAAATCGGATTTGTACAATTTCACCCATCCTATGATTATACGGATTTTGTGGAGGGTTTAAGACCGGTATCAAATGGGGATGGAGCTATTGAGTTTAAATTACAAGATGGTATTTTTAAGCAATTTTGTCAGAGAGCGAAAGAAGCTCAGAAAACTGGAGGCCAAGATAATTTTGAGGAAGCGTGGGATCTTTATCTTGAATATGTAAATAGCAGAGATGAAAAAGAATATTTGACAGAATTTTCCTATCTCACAGTAAATAGTAGAAATAATTTTAATATCAATTATGAAACTAAGTCCCAAGGAACTTGCTTAACAAAATCTTATGTTTATGAACTCTATAAAGATGAAAAATATCTGAAACAGCCCTATTATCGTAACCAAGGAAAAAAAGTCCTTGAAATTTTAAAGAAAAGATTTGGTTTGAAAGACTATATCTCTCCAACAGAGATCAACACAGACAAGAATTTTGCCTTCATCATCGATGAAATCAATCGTGGTGAGATTTCAAAGATTTTTGGAGAACTGTTTTTCTCAATTGATCCTGGCTATCGTGGTGAAAAGGGAAGTGTTTCTACACAATACGCTAATTTACATGAGACTGATGAGAAATTTTATATCCCTGAAAATGTCTATATCATCTGCACTATGAATGACATTGACCGTTCAGTGGACACCTTTGATTTTGCTATGCGTCGTCGTTTCCGTTTTGTTGAAGTTACTGCTGAAAGCCAGTTATACATTCTAGATAACGAACTAGATGGACATGAGGAAGAAGCGAAAAAACGTTTAAGAAACTTGAACGCTGCTATTGAAAACGTTCAGGAGTTAAACAGTCATTATCATATCGGACCAAGTTATTTCCGTAATTTAAAAGAGTTGGATTATGATTATGAATTACTTTGGTCTGATTACCTCAAACCGCTTTTGGAAGATTACTTACGAGGTTCTTATGAAGAGGCTGAAACTCTGGGTACATTGAAAAAAGCATTTGATCTGACAAAGAATGAGCAAAAAGATCAGGCAGTAGCTGATGACCATGAAGGCGATGAAGACGATGATGCGGATAACTGATAATCAGCATAGAATTGCTAAGGAAGACTTTGTCGCAGAATATCCCAAGCTAAGTCAAGCACTTCTTGATAGAACACTGGATAACCTTTGTAAAGAGGAAAATATCTTTATTTTTCCAAATGATTTGAAGAATTCTCCTGACTTAGAGAAGGACCAAAAAATCTTTGAAACAATTAATCAGAAAATCAAGACTGGAAATGTGATTGGTTTTTTGGGGTGTGGTCAGGAAAGATTAACGATTTCCTCTCGCTTTTCTGATGAGAGTAATGACCATTTTTTGCATTATCTCTTACACAAGGTTCTTCATATCAATCTCACTAGTTTAGATGTTGCTTTGTCTCGTGAAGAGAGGCTTTATCAACTTTTGATGTATCTCTTCCCCAAGTATCTACAAGCTGCTATTCGAAAAGGTCTTTATAAGGAATACCATCGATTTTCTCATAACGACAGTAATGTTAAGGGAGTGATTGATGTAAGAAATCATCTCAAGAAAAATCTTCCTTTCACGGGAAATATTGCCTACACAACGAGAGAGTTCACCTATAATAATCCCCTCATGCAGTTGGTCCGTCATACTATTGAATACATTAAGAACCAGAAAAGTATTGGTCAAGTGGTACTAGATAATCTCTCAACTAGTCGTGAAAACGTAGCTGAAATCGTGCGTGTAACGCCCTCTTATAAACTAGCTGATCGTGCTAAGATTATTCGAGGAAATCAATCTAAACCTATACGTCATGCATACTTTCACGAGTATAGAAAGTTACAAGAGCTTTGTCTGATGATATTGAACCAAGAAAAGCACGGTTTAGGATATCAAGATCAAAAGGTCCATGGTATTCTTTTCGATGTTGCCTGGCTTTGGGAAGAGTATGTTCATACTTTGTTACCAAAAGATTTCATCCATCCACGAAATAAAGATAAGACGGATGGAATTTCAGTATTTTCTAGTCGAGAAAGAAAAGTATTTCCAGATTTTTATCAAGAAGAGCTTAAAATAGTATTAGATGCTAAGTATAAAAAACTGGAATTGACTGAAAAAGGAATTAACCGTGAGGACTTATTCCAGCTGATTTCCTATTCTTATATTTTGAAAGCTGAGAAGGCTGGTCTTGTTTTTCCGAGCAAGGACAAGATTGTTGATAATGAGATAGGAAAGCTAGCAGGTTATGGAGCTTTGTTGAAGAAATGGTCTATCCAAATTCCTCAGAAGTCTTCATCTTATCGTGAATTTTGTGAAATGCTGGAAAACTCCGAAGAAATATTTAAAAGTAATATTACTAAAGAAGTGGGGATAAAATAATCGCTCCACTTTTTATTGTTATTTATACAATAAAAACCGAACAATAAATTCTGATTTATAAAATTATTTGACAAAAACTGTACTTTAGTTTATAATGAATTAAGGAAACGTCGGAAAAGGCGTAGTGATGCGAGAGCATAGGTAGGTCATTACAAAAGAAACGAGACATCGATATGTTAAATGAATTTCCAATTTTTGATTACGAAGATATTCAATTGATTCCAAATAAATGTGTCATTAAAAGCCGTGCAGAAGCGGATACAAGCGTCACTCTAGGAAATCACACCTTTAAACTACCTGTTGTGCCAGCTAATATGCAGACGATTTTGGATGAAAATGTAGCAGAGCAACTGGCTAAAGGTGGTTACTTCTACATTATGCACCGTTTTGATGAAGCAGGACGCATTCCCTTTATCAAACGTATGCACGATCAAGGGCTCATTGCTTCTATCTCTGTCGGTGTTAAGGACTATGAGTATGATTTCGTTAGCCAGCTCAAGTCTGATGCTCCAGAATACATCACGATTGACATTGCTCATGGTCATGCAGATAGCGTGATTTCTATGATTCAACACATCAAGAAAGAATTGCCAGATACTTTTGTCATTGCTGGAAATGTGGGAACACCAGAAGCAGTTCGCGAGTTGGAAAATGCGGGTGCGGATGCCACTAAGGTCGGAATCGGCCCTGGTAAGGTTTGTATCACTAAGGTCAAGACTGGTTTTGGTACAGGAGGCTGGCAGTTGGCTGCCCTTCGCTGGTGTGCTAAGGCTGCACGTAAACCGATTATTGCTGATGGAGGAATTCGTACTCACGGAGATATTGCCAAGTCTATCCGTTTCGGTGCTAGCATGGTCATGATTGGTTCCCTCTTTGCTGGACACATCGAAAGTCCAGGGAAAACGATTGAAGTTGATGGTGAACAGTTCAAAGAATACTACGGTTCAGCTTCACAATATCAAAAAGGTGCTTACAAAAATGTGGAAGGCAAACGTATCTTGCTTCCTGCCAAAGGTCATCTACAAGACACTTTAACCGAGATGGAACAAGACCTTCAAAGTGCTATTTCGTATGCAGGTGGACGTCAGGTTGCTGATCTTAAACATGTTGATTATGTGATCGTGAAAAACTCCATCTGGAATGGGGATGCTTCCCACTAAGACGGGCTATATGGCCAGAAAAAAACTTGTTATTAGAGCAAATTTCTGTTATAATAAAACAAGTTTCCACCCTTAGTGTAATGGATATCACGTAAGATTCCGGTTCTTGAGATGGGGGTTCGATTCCCTCAGGGTGGATGTAAATAACCTAAAAAAGCCTTTAATGGGGCTTTTTTCTTTACACTGCCCTAAATTTACCCCTAAAACTGAAAAACTCTGTCTAAAGAATGCCCAAATATCCTCCAGTCCCGTTTTAAAGTGACTCAGGGGGCTTTTTTTGATATAATAAAAAGTACTGTTATCAGTTAGAAAGAGGTTGGTATGAAAGAATTACAAACTGTACTAAAGAATCATTTTGCAATCGAATTTGCAGACAAAAAGTTACTGGAGACTGCTTTTACTCATACGAGTTATGCCAATGAGCACCGCCTCTTAAAAATTTCACACAATGAACGCTTGGAATTTTTAGGAGACGCTGTTCTACAGTTATTGATTTCAGAATATCTGTATAAAAAATATCCTAAAAAGCCTGAGGGTGATTTGTCCAAACTCCGTGCTATGATTGTCCGTGAGGAGAGTTTGGCTGGTTTTGCGCGTGATTGCCAGTTTGACCAGTTTATCAAGCTGGGTAAGGGGGAAGAAAAATCTGGTGGTCGAAATCGAGACACCATTCTTGGTGATGCCTTTGAGGCCTTTCTAGGTGCCCTCCTTTTGGACAAGGATGTGACCAAGGTCAAGGAATTTATCTATCAAGTTATGATTCCTAAGGTTGAAGCAGGCGAGTTTGAGATGATTACAGACTACAAAACCCATCTCCAAGAGTTACTTCAGGTCAATGGGGATGTGGCTATTCGTTATCAGGTGATTTCTGAAACGGGTCCTGCTCACGATAAGGTCTTTGATGTAGAAGTTCTTGTTGAAGGTAAGAGTATTGGTCAAGGTCAAGGTCGTTCTAAGAAATTAGCAGAGCAGGAAGCTGCCAAAAATGCCGTTGAGAAAGGGCTGGATTCATGTATTTAAAGGAAATCGAAATTCAGGGATTCAAGTCTTTTGCTGATAAGACCAAGGTCGTCTTTGACCAAGGTGTGACGGCAGTTGTTGGACCCAATGGATCAGGAAAGTCGAATATTACAGAAAGTCTGCGTTGGGCCTTGGGGGAGTCAAGTGTTAAGAGTCTCCGTGGTGGCAAGATGCCGGATGTCATCTTTGCCGGAACTGAAAGTCGCAAACCTCTCAATTATGCTTCTGTGGTTGTGACTTTGGATAATCATGACGGATTTATCAAGGATGCTGGTCAAGAAATCAGGGTAGAACGCCATATCTACCGTAGTGGAGATAGCGAATATAAGATTGACGGCAAAAAAGTCCGTTTGCGTGATATTCATGATCTTTTCTTGGATACAGGTTTGGGACGAGATTCCTTCTCCATCATTTCCCAAGGGAAGGTTGAGGAGATTTTCAACTCCAAGCCTGAGGAACGTCGTGCCATTTTCGAAGAAGCTGCAGGAGTTTTGAAATACAAGACTCGCAGAAAAGAAACTGAGAGCAAACTGCAGCAAACTCAAGATAATCTAGACCGCTTAGAGGACATTATCTACGAGTTGGATAATCAAATCAAGCCTCTTGAGAAGCAAGCTGAGAATGCTCGTAAGTTTCTAGACTTGGAAGGTCAACGCAAGGCTATTTATTTAGATGTGCTGGTTGCCCAAATCAAGGAAAATAAGGCTGAACTAGAGTTGACAGAAGAAGAGTTGTCACAGGTTCAAGAACTCTTGACGAGTTATTACCAAAAGCGTGAACAATTAGAAGAAGAAAATCAAACTCTTAAAAAGCAACGCCAAGATTTGCAGGCTGAAATGGCCAAAGACCAGGGCAGTTTGATGGATTTGACCAGTCTAATTAGTGATTTAGAGAGAAAATTAGCCCTATCTAAACTGGAATCTGAGCAAATAGCTCTGAATCAACAAGAAGCACAGGTACGCTTGGATTCTTTAGAAGAAAAGAGAATTGCCCTCAGTCAAGAGAGGTCTGTAAAAGAAGCTAATCTGGCTCTATTAGAAGAAAGTTTCGCTGAAAATCATGGAAAACTCAATCGTTTAGAAGCTGAATTGCTAGCTTTTTCAGATGATCCTGATCAGATGATTGAACTCTTACGTGAACGCTTTGTGGCGCTTTTACAGGAAGAAGCCGATGTCTCAAACCAGTTGACCCGTATCGAAAACGAGTTGGAAAATAGTCGTCAGCTTTCTCAAAAACAAGCAGATCAACTAGAAAAGCTGAAAGAACAGTTGGCTACATCTAAAGAGAAGGCTAGTCATCAAAAAGAAGAGCTTGAAACTGCCAAGGAGCAGGTTCAGAAATTACTGGCCGACTATCAAATCTGTGCCAAGGAGCAAGAGGAGCAGAAAACTTCCTATCAAGTTCAACAAAGTCAACTATTTGACCGTCTGGACAATCTCAAAAACAAGCAGGCCAGAGCTCAGAGTTTGGAAAATATTCTGAGAAATCATAGTAACTTTTATGCAGGTGTTAAGAGTGTTCTCCAAGAAAAAGCCCGACTTGGTGGGATTATTGGGGCAGTCAGTGAGCACCTGACCTTTGATGTGCATTATCAAACTGCCCTAGAGATTGCCTTAGGGGCAAGTAGCCAGCATATCATCGTAGAAGATGAAGAGTCGGCAACCAAGGCTATTGATTTTCTCAAACGAAACAGAGCTGGTCGTGCAACCTTCCTTCCGTTGACAACTATCAAGGCGCGTACGATTTCTAGTCAGAATCAAGATGCTATCGCAGCAAGTCCAGGATTTCTGGGTATGGCAGATGAGCTGGTTACTTTCGATAATAGGTTGGAAGCCATTTTCAAGAACTTGCTAGCTACGACGGCTATCTTTGATACCGTAGAACATGCGCGTGCAGCTGCTCGCCAGGTTCGTTATCAGGTTCGTATGGTGACTTTGGACGGTACAGAGTTGCGCACAGGTGGTTCCTATGCAGGTGGAGCTAATCGTCAGAACAACAGCATCTTCATCAAGCCAGAACTGGAGCAATTACAAAAAGAAATTACTCAAGAGGAAGCAAGTCTTCGTTCAGAAGAAGTGGCTTTGAAGACCTTACAAGACCAGATGGCTAGATTGACCGAATCATTAGAAGCTATTAAATCTCAGGGAGAACAGGCACGTATTCAGGAGCAAGGCTTGTCCCTCGCTTATCAGCAGACCAGTCAGCAAGTTGAAGAGCTAGAAACTCTTTGGAAACTCCAAGAAGAGGAATTAGATCGTCTTTCTGACGGAGATTGGCAAGCGGATAAGGAAAAATTCCAAGCACGCCTTGCTACTATTTCCAGTGACAAGCAAAATCTGGAAGCTGAGATTGAAGAAATTAAGTCTAACAAAAATGCCATCCAAGAACGTTATCAGAACTTACAAGAACAGGTAGCGCAAGCTCGTCTGCTTAAGACAGAACTGCAAGGGCAAAAACGTTATGAAGTGGCTGATATTGACCGCCTAGGCAAGGAATTGGATAATCTGGATATTGAACAAGAAGAAATCCAGCGTCTTCTCCAAGAAAAGGTTGATAATCTGGAGAAGGTTGATACAGAATTGCTCGGTCAACAGGCTGAAGAAGCCAAAATGCAGAAAACAAACCTCCAACAAGGTTTGATTCGTAAGCAGTTTGAATTAGATGATATTGAAGGTCAACTGGATGATATTGCTAGTCATTTGGATCAGGCCCGCCAGCAGAATGAAGAGTGGATTCGTAAGCAAACACGTGCTGAAGCTAAGAAAGAAAAGGTCAGCGAGCGCTTACGCCATTTACAAAGTCAATTAACAGACCAGTATCAGATTAGCTATACTGAAGCACTAGAAAAGGCACATGAATTGGAAAACCTCAATCTGGCAGAGCAAGAGGTGCAGGATTTAGAGAAGGCTATTCGCTCACTGGGTCCTGTCAATTTGGATGCTATTGAACAGTACGAAGAAGTTCACAGCCGTCTGGATTTCCTCAATAGCCAGCGAGATGATATTTTGTCAGCGAAAAACCTGCTCCTTGAGACCATTACAGAGATGAATGATGAGGTCAAGGAACGCTTTAAATCAACTTTTGAAGCTATTCGTGAGTCCTTTAAAGTGACCTTCAAACAGATGTTTGGCGGAGGTCAGGCAGACTTGATATTGACTGAGGGTGACCTTTTAACAGCTGGTGTGGAGATTTCTGTTCAACCTCCAGGTAAGAAAATCCAGTCGCTTAACCTCATGAGTGGTGGTGAAAAAGCCTTATCAGCTCTTGCTTTGCTCTTCTCTATCATTCGAGTTAAGACTATCCCGTTTGTTATCTTGGATGAGGTAGAGGCTGCGCTGGACGAAGCCAATGTTAAACGTTTTGGGGATTACCTCAATCGATTTGACAAGGACAGCCAGTTTATCGTTGTGACCCACCGTAAGGGAACCATGGCAGCGGCTGATTCTATCTATGGAGTGACTATGCAAGAATCAGGTGTCTCAAAAATTGTTTCGGTCAAGTTAAAAGATTTGGAAGAAACAGTAGACTAGTTACCAAACGATAGCATCTCTTAGGGGATGCTATTTTTTAAAACTAACATCTTGAATGATTTTTTAAGGTCAGTTCAGGCGCAAAAAACGACATTTGGGCTTTCCTTTTAGCGAAAAGGCTTTCTCTATGATATAATAGTTTCATGATTACAACAGTACCTATAAAAAATGAAAAAGACATCGCAGTACCGGATAAAACAGTTCTTGTTTTAGGCTATTTTGACGGTATTCATAAGGGACATCAGAAGCTTTTTGAAGTAGCTAGTAAGGCTTCGATGAAAGATTATCTTCCAGTTGTTGTGATGACCTTTACAGAGTCCCCTAAGCTTGCTTTGCAACCTTACAAGCCAGAATTAATGCTTCATATTGTTAGCCATGAAGAACGAGAACATAAGATGAAATGGCACGGAGTAGAGGCTCTTTTCCTACTTGACTTTAGTAGTAAATTTGCTAGTTTAACGGGGCAAGAGTTCTTTGATACCTATGTTAGAGCATTAAAACCAGCGATTATTGTAGCGGGATTTGATTACACGTTTGGTTCTGATAAGAAAACTGCGGATGATTTGAAGGACTATTTTGATGGAGAAATCATCATTGTTCCTCCTGTTGAGGATGAAAAGGGGAAAATTAGTTCTACTCGTATTCGTCAAGCTATTCTTGATGGAGATGTCAGGGAAGCTGGTCATTTACTTGGCACTCCTCTACCGTCACGTGGAATGGTTGTTCATGGCAATGCACGTGGACGGACTATCGGTTACCCAACAGCAAACTTAGTTTTAAGAGATCGAACCTATATGCCAGCAGATGGTGTTTACGTAGTCGATATTGAAGTGCAGCGTAAAAGATATCGTGGAATGGCGAGTGTCGGGAAAAATGTTACTTTTGATGGAGAAGAGCCACGTTTTGAAGTCAATATTTTTGATTTTTCAGATGACATTTACGGTGAAACAGTCATTGTCTACTGGTTAGACCGTGTCCGAGAAATGGTCAAATTTGACTCCGTTGAAGAACTGGTAGACCAACTCCAGAAGGATGAATTAATTGCTCGGAATTGGAATGATGGAGAGTAGGATGTTTAAAAAGTGAACCATATTTTGTGTTTGCTTTTTTTATTTTTGGAAGAAATTCTTATAGATATAAACCTAATTGAAGCTTTGTTCGAAATCTGTTAAAATAGGGATATTAATAACTTTAAAAAATAAAGAAAAGAGATTATATGATTACAGGTGAATTAAAAAATAAAATTGATCAGTTGTGGGAAATGCTTTGGACTGAAGGTAACGCAAATCCTCTAACAAATATTGAACAATTGACTTATCTTCTGTTTATGAAGGATTTGGATAGTGTTGAACTTGGACGCGAAAGCGATGCTGAGTTTCTAGGGATTCCTTATGAGGGAATTTTTCCAAAAGACAAACCTGAATACCGTTGGTCGACCTTTAAAAACATTGGAGATGCTCAGGAAGTCTATCGTTTAATGACTCAGGAGATTTTTCCATTTATTAAAAATCTTAAGGGAGATACTGACGATACAGCTTTTTCACGTTATATGCGTGAAGCTATCTTTCAAATAAATAAACCTGCTACACTACAAAAGGTGATTTCTATATTAGATGAATTTCCAACTAGAGGTTCAGATTTAAACTTTGATAGTGACACACAGGGGATTAATGATATTGGCGATATCTATGAATATCTGCTATCAAAATTGTCAACCGCTGGTAAAAATGGACAATTTCGTACACCTCGGCACATCATCGATATGATGGTTGAGTTGATGCAACCAACTATCAAAGATATCATCTCAGATCCTGCTATGGGGTCTGCTGGTTTCTTAGTCTCTGCTAGCCGTTACTTAAAGCGTAAGAGAGATGAATGGGAAACCAATCCAGATAATATCAACCATTTTCATAACAATATGTTTCATGGAAATGATACGGATACAACTATGCTTAGACTTGGTGCAATGAACATGATGCTGCATGGAGTGGAAAATCCACAAATTAGTTATCTCGACTCACTATCTCAAGATAATGAAGAAGCAGATAAATACACTTTGGTTTTAGCAAATCCTCCATTTAAAGGGTCACTTGATTACGATTCAACTTCAAATGATCTCCTTGCTACTGTAAAAACAAAAAAGACAGAATTGCTTTTCCTTGCCCTTTTCTTGCGTACCTTGAAACCAGGGGGACGTGCAGCGGTTATTGTACCTGACGGTGTCCTCTTCGGTTCTTCTAAAGCCCATAAAGGAATTCGTGAGGAAATTGTTGAGAATCATAGATTAGATGCTGTAATCTCAATGCCAAGTGGTGTTTTCAAGCCTTATGCAGGGGTTTCAACTGCTATCCTAATCTTCACTAAGACTGGAAATGGTGGGACGGATAAGGTTTGGTTTTACGATATGAAAGCAGACGGTCTGAGTTTAGATGATAAACGTCAGCCTATCAGCGATAATGATATCCCAGATATTATTCAACGTTTCCATCAACTTGAAAAAGAAGCAGAACGTCAGAGAACGGACCAGTCTTTCTTTGTTCCAGTAGATGAGATAAAGGATAATGATTATGATTTATCTATCAATAAATACAAAGAAATCGAGTATGAAAAAGTTGAGTATGAACCAACAGAAGTCATTTTAAAGAAAATCAATGATCTAGAAAAAGAAATTCAAGCTGGCTTAGCAGAGTTAGAAGAATTACTCAAGTAGGGAGATGAATATATGAAAAAAGTGAAGTTGGAGGAAGTGGTAACTCTCAAAAAAGGTAAGAAAGCCACTATACTTGATGAACAAACGATTCTAAGTCAACGTTATATTCAAATAGATGATTTGAGAAATGACAATAATCTAAAATTTACTGAAAGTTTAAATATGACTGAAGCACTTCTAGATGATGTTCTGATAGCTTGGGATGGTGCTAATGCAGGAACAATTGGCTACGGACTATCGGGAGCTGTCGGTAGCACTATTATGGTCTTAAAAAAGAATGAACAATACAAAGACGAGATTATATCAGAATATTTGGGAGTTTTTTTGGAAAGTAAATCGCAGTATTTACGGTATCATTCAACAGGTGCAACAATTCCACATTTAAATAAAAATATATTACTTGATCTAAAATTAGAATTATTACGTATCGAAGAACAAGAGAACATTATCTGTATTCTTAATATAATTAAAAAACTTATTACTAAAAGAAAATGTCAATTAAAAGAGCTAAACTCGCTCGTCAAATCCCGATATTTCGAGGAGGTGGTTGCGTGAAGAAAGTGAAGTTGGATAAACTTGGAAAAATTATTACAGGAAATACACCTAGTAAAAAAATATTAGAATTTTATGATAGCAATGATATCCCTTTTATAAAACCAGATGACTTTAAAACTATAGATGAAATTTCGTCATCAAAAGGGAATAAAAATTATATATCTGAGAATGCACGAAACAATGCAAGAATAGTCCCCCAAAATTCGGTATTAGTAACTTGTATAGGTATAATTGGAAAAGTTATGATTTCTGAATCTGAATTATCATTTAATCAACAAATTAATGCAATTGTTCCGAATGAATTAATTTTATCTAAATATTTAGCATATTTATTGCTATATAATAAATCTAAATTAGATTTTATTTCCAATGCGCCCGTTGTACCAATCATCAATAAAACTCAATTTTCGGAGTTTGAAGTTACGTTTCATGAAAATATTGATGTTCAAGAAATGATTATACAAAAGTTAGAGAATTTAGATAATCAGATTTTAAAAAGAAGGCATCAATCTAAATTACTCTCAAACCTTGTAAAATCCCGATTTAACGAGATGTTTGGGGATCCTGTTTTTAATGAAATGAGATGGAGAAGATGTAAGTTAAAGGATATATCAGTAGAAAAATTGGCTTACGGATCAGGGGCATCAGCAATTGACTTTTCAGGATTAAGATATATTCGTATAACTGATATTGATGAATGTGGAAACTTGAAAATTGACAAAAAATCACCTAGCCATTATGACGAAAAATATTTATTAAATACTGGGGATATATTGTTCGCTAGAAGTGGAGCTACAGTTGGAAAAACTTTTTTATATTCAAAAGAGAAGTATGGTCCAGCACAATATGCGGGATACTTGATTAGACTAATTCCTAATTTGTCATTAGTAAACCCTGTTTTCGTTTATCATTTTACAAATACGAAGTTCTATAATGATTTTATTGCTAAAGTTCAGAATGCAGTTGCGCAACCAAATATCAATGCAAAACAATATGGTGAATTAGATTTCATCCTCCCCCCTCTTTCCCTCCAAAACGAATTCGCAGACTTTGTGGCTCAGGTAGACAAATCACAATTGGCAATTCAAAAATCACTAGAAGAACTTGAAACTTTGAAGAAATCTCTTATGCAGGAGTATTTTGGCTGATATTCTGTCATTGTAATTACGGTAATTATTTGTTATAATACTTCAAAGGAGGAAATCAGATGGTCGTAAAAACAAGAAAACAAGGAAATTCAATTACGATTACCATTCCAAGCGAGTTCAATATTCCAAGTGGTGTTAAATACGAAGCGAAATTGTTACCAAGTGGTGAAATTATCTTTACTCCCGAAGAGTCTGGACATCAGATTTCTTATGTTTCTGATGATGACTTTGACTTGAAACTGGATACAATTTTTGATGAATATGATGAAGTTTTCAAAGCTTTGGTGGAAAAATGACAGTCTATCTAACAGAAAAGCAAATTGAAAAAATCAATGCTTTAGCAATTCAACGATATTCTCCAAATGAGCAAGTTCAAACAGTTAGTCCTTCAGCATTAAATATGATTGTGAACTTACCAGAACAATTTGTTTTTGGTAAACCTCTTTATCCAACAATTTTTGATAAAGCAACGATACTATTTGTCCAATTGATAAAGAAGCATGTTTTTGCTAATGCTAATAAACGAACTGCTTTCTTCGTTTTGGTCAAATTTCTACAATTAAATGGCTATCTTTTTTCTGTAACTGTTGAAGAAGCGGTTGATATGTGTGTGACTATAGCGGTAGAAGCTTTAACTGATGAAAAAATGATAAGCTACTCTAAATGGGTTTCTCAGCATTCTATCAGAGGAAAGGTCGAAAAGTAAGCTAGTTTGTTAGATTTGAATGAGTATTAGAAAATAAATGAACAGACAATATTAGAATTCTGAAATGCAGAAACTGATATTGTCTCTTTTTATTGATGAGTAATAATGAAAGTGAGAATTTATGGAATCAAAAGTTACAATTATCATACAAGAAATGTTACCACTTTTAAACAATGAACAATTACTAGCATTGCGAGAAAGTTTAGAACGACATCTAGTGGATGGAAAAAAGAAGCAAAAGCATTCGAATAATAATCTGTTGCAACTATTCATAACTGCTAAGCAGGTGGAGGGCTGTAGCGTAAAAACAATACGTTATTATCAGAGAACAATTGAAAATTTGTTTCATCATATTAAGGAGTCTGTGACACAACTGACAACAGATGATTTGAGAAGTTATCTAGCAAATTATCAGTCTGAAAAGGATTGTAGTAAGGCGAATTTGGACAATATTCGGCGTATATTGTCCTCTTTTTTTGCTTGGCTTGAGCAAGAGGAATATATTATCAAGAACCCTATTCGAAGGATTAAAAAAATTAAGACAGAACAAACTGTGAAAGAAACTTATACGGATGAACATCTGGAAATTATGAGGGATAACTGTGAAAATTTAAGAGATTTGGCAATGATAGATTTATTAGCATCAACAGGTATGCGTGTAGGTGAACTTGTCCAGTTGAATCGTTCTGATATCGATTTTGAAAATCGTGAATGTGTTGTATTTGGGAAAGGTAAAAAGGAGAGACCAGTATATTTTGATGCTCGTACGAAAATTCATTTGAGAAACTATCTCAATGATAGAAAAGATAACCATTCTGCTCTTTTTGTAACGTTAGTTGGGAAAGCCCAGAGACTTGGGATTGCCGGTGTAGAGATTCGATTGAGAAAGTTAGGACAAAAACTTGGAATACAAAAGGTTCATCCACATAAATTCAGAAGAACTTTAGCGACAAAGGCTATTGATAAAGGAATGCCTATTGAACAAGTCCAAAAACTACTAGGTCATAGCAAAATTGATACAACCCTTGCCTATGCAATGGTTAACCAAAGTAACGTTAAACATTCACACCAAAAATTTATCTCTTAAATGCAAATCCCGATTTAACGAGATGTTTATATTAAGTGACTTTTCATTAAAGAGACTAGGAGAATTAGTTGATGAAGTCCGATATGGAACGAGTTTACCAGCGACTATTAATGGTAAGTATGGATATTTAAGAATGAATAATATAACTGAAAATGGTAAGTTGAATATACAGAATTTAAAATATATAGATATTCCAGAAAAAGACTTAGAAAAGTATGTAGTAAGAAAAGGGGATATACTATTTAATCGTACAAATAGTATTGAATTAGTTGGGAAAACATGTATTTATGAATTAGATTTTGATATGGTTATTGCAGGTTACATTATTCGTATTAGAACAAATAATAATATTTTAAACCCTAGATATCTATCCGAATTTTTAAATTTTCCTAGTACAAAGAAGTTTCTAAGGAACATCGCGAAAGGTGCTGTTAATCAAGCTAATATAAATGCAAAGGAATTACAAGATATTTCCATCCCCCTCCCCCCTCTAGATCTCCAAAACGAATTCGCAGACTTTGTAGCTCAGGTCGACAAATCACAATTTGCTTGTCAGATAGTTATAAAACTGTGGAGAAATAGCTTGAAATCTAGTATAATATAGCTATCTATTTATTCAAAGTGAGAGAAGAATGGGAAATTTTGATTTTCTTTTAAATAACGAAGAGTATAAATCTTTTTCAAAGCCCTGTATAGAAGCTGAAAGTATGATTGCGACATCTACTGTAGCGACAGCTTTCATGGCTCGTCGTGCCTTGGAGCAGGCTGTTCATTGGATTTATAGCCATGATTCCTACTTAGAAGCCCCTTATCGTGCTACCTTATCTTCATTAGTGTGGGATGATGACTTCAGAGAAATCGTAGATTCAGAACTTCATAGTCAGATGGTTCTCTTGATACGTTGGGGTAATCATGCAGCCCATGGCGGAGAGATTAAGGAACGAGAAGCTATTTTGGCTTTGCATCATTTGTATCAGTTTGTTAATTTTATTGATTACTGCTACAGTAACGAGTTTGTGGAACGTTCTTTCGACGAGAATTTATTGCCACTTTCAGCAAATATCAAGTTTCGAGAAACACCACAATCTATGGCGAAATTACAAAACAGTTTGCCAAACCTTCCTGATTTCGATGAACAGATGGCTAGTCACTCATTAGCTGTTCAAGAGGCTTATACTGAAAAACGTGAGACAGCAGCTCTACGTCAAGATGTACCTTTCCATATCGATCAACTATCTGAAGCAGAGACAAGAAAACTCTTTATTGATATCGATCTCCGTTTAGCAGGTTGGACATTTGAGAAAAACTGTCGTGTTGAGGTAGCTGTTCATGGTTTGAAGCATGGTACAGGAACTGGATATTGTGACTATGTTCTTTATGGTAAAAATGGGAAAATTCTAGCAATTGTTGAGGCCAAAAAGGCATCTGTGAATCCAGAAGTAGGGGAGGTGCAGGTCAAGGAATATGCTGAAGCTCTTGAGAAACAAATCGGTTATAGGCCAATTTGCTTTATTACCAATGGTTTAAAGCATTACATAATTGATGGTCTTAATCGTCGCCAGATTGCAGGTTTCTACTCTCAAGAAGAGTTGCAACTTTTGATGGACCGACGTCACATGCAAAAACCTCTCGAGGATATCTCTAGCAAAATTAGGGACGATATTTCTGGACGTCATTATCAGAAACATGCGATTACAAGTGTCTGTGAAACATTCTCTAATAATCGCAGACAGGCACTCTTGGTTATGGCAACTGGTTCTGGGAAAACTCGTACAGCTGTTTCTCTAGTTGATATCCTGTCACGTCATAATTGGGTAAAAAATGTTCTTTTCTTGGCTGATAGAACTTCCCTGGTTAAGCAAGCTTATGACTCATTTAGGAAATTACTTCCAGATCTTTCAGTTTGTAATTTTTTAGAGGATAAAGATGGCGCTCGATCTAGTCGAATGGTTTTTTCAACCTATCCGACCATGATAGGAGCGATTAGTGATCAAGAAGAAGTGAATCAACGCCCCTTCACTGTTGGACACTTTGATCTCATCATAATTGATGAATCTCACCGTTCTATTTATCAGAAATACAAATCAATTTTTGATTATTTTGATGCAAGAATTGTAGGATTAACTGCCACCCCACGTCAAGATTTGGATAAAAATACTTACGGTTTTTTTAACTTAGAGAATGGCGTTCCAACATACGCATACGATTTGGAAGAGGCTGTAAAAGATGGTTATTTAGTAGCTTATCATTCGATTGAAACTAAGTTGAAACTACCAACAGATGGTCTACATTACGATGATTTATCCCCAGACGAAAAAGAATATTTTGATAGCAAATTTGAAGATGGTAGTTCTGAAAAAGATATTGATCCTGCAGATTTTAATACCTCTATTTTTAATAGAAATACAGTCGAAATTGTTCTAGATGAACTAATGACAAAAGGAATTCAGACAGCTTCAGGTGACGAAATTGGTAAAACCATTATTTTTGCTAAAAACCATCGACATGCTGAATACATCAGAGATATTTTTAACGAACGCTATCAGGAAAAAGGAAGCGATTATGCTCAAGTGATTGATTATAGTATTAAGCATTATCAAACCTTAATTGACGATTTTAAAATTAAGGAGAAATACCCTCAAATTGTAATTTCTGTTGATATGTTGGATACAGGTATTGATGTACCTGAGGTTGTTAATTTAGTCTTTTTCAAGAAAGTACGTTCTAAAACCAAGTTTTGGCAGATGATTGGTCGAGGAACCCGTCTTTGTAAAGACTTATTTGGACCTGAGCAGGATAAGGAAAATTTCTTGGTATTTGATTATGGTGATAATTTTGAATATTTCAAAGCTGATCCACGAGAGGGAGATGGTCGTCACATAGTTTCTCTGACTCAACGTTTGTTTAACATCAAGGTGGACTTGATTCGAGAACTGCAGGGACTTCATTATCAAGATGATCAGTTTGCTAAAGAATACCGTCAGAAACTCGTCACAGAACTTCATGAACGTATGGTTAGCTTAAATGAGTTGGACTTTAGGGTTCGTATGGTCTTAGATACAGTTTATACTTATAGGAAGTTGGAAAATTGGCAAAATCTGACGACAGTCACGAGTGAAACAATCAAGAAAGATCTTTCCTCACTTCTTTTTGAAGAAAATAAAGAGGAAGAGATGGCGAGACGATTTGATTTATGGTTGTTTCAGATACAGTTAGGACAACTGTTAGCTAAGCCAGCAACTGTCCATATTTCTCAAGTTATGAAAACGGCTAAATCCCTTGCTTCTGTTGGTAATATACCACAGGTTTTTGCACAGGCTGAAGTCATCAGGAGAGTACAAGAACCTGAATTTTGGGAAGAAGTTAGTTTATCTGGGCTTGAAAAAATACGCCTTGCGCTTCGAGATTTACTACAGTTTCTGGGGAAAACGGAACACATTGTATATTATGTCAATTTTGATGATCATATTCTTTCTACTGTCCATGATACTACGCCATATTTACAGGTCAATGACCTGCGATCTTATAATGAAAAAGTTGAACATTATTTGAAAACTCATCTAGATGATGAAGCAATTTCTAAGTTATACCATAATGAAAAATTGACCTCTCAGGATTTGCTTGCACTTGAAACATTGCTATGGGAAAAATTAGGCAGCAAGTCAGATTACCAACAACATTATGAAAATAAGGCAATTCCTAGATTAGTTCGTGAGATTATTGGTTTGGATAGAGAGTCTACTAATCAAGTTTTTTCTAAATTTTTATCGGATGAGAGTCTCAATGCCAAACAGATTTCCTTTGTAAAACTGATTGTAGATTACATTGTAGAGAATGGTTGCTTGGAGACTAAAGTTTTAACACAAGAGCCGTTTAAATCGTATGGTTCAGTTCAACTACTCTTTCAACACCAACTCCCTATACTTCGTAATATTGTCCAAACAATTGAACTTATCAATGATCGAGCTGGAGAAGCAGCGTAAATAATAAGAGGTTGTAAATGCAAACGCAAGAAGAAATGAATGTACTGGTACCTGAAAAATTAGCAGAAATAAAGCCGATTAAGTCAATTCAAGATTATATTTTAGCTAATATCCAAGAGTTTGATGCCTATGTTCAAAGCGTTACTGACGTCAAGAGAAACTGGAAAGCTCTAAATCAATTTTTTCTTGAAGAATTAGGGCATGACTGAGGTTGTTTATGGGTAAATGGACATGTAAATGCGGGCAAGCGATGAACGACCATAGGTCGCCCGATTCAAATGCTTATTCAGTATACTCGGATGAGTTGTTAGTAGAAATCATGAATAAAAAAGATGGTAATGATTCAATTTCTTATGAAGACATTTCAGAGGCGTCATTTTATATGTGGAAGTGTCCTAAATGCGGTAGTTTCATGGTTTTTGGCGAAGACGGAGATGCAGATCGCTTTACTTTTTATGAACGCCAAGAAGTTGAAAAGGTCGAGCCTCTCTTTGATCCAGATCAAGAGTTAAATCTTGTTGTGGTTGAGTTTCAGGAGGGAGGGAATGGCTATACTTATATCTGCGATGACCCAAATATCCATATTGGGCACGCTGTTATTGTCCCAGTAGGGAAGGAAAATACTGAAAAAACTGCTTTCGTTGTGCAGAAGTATCATGCCCTACCAAAGGATATCACTTTTCCTGTTGAAAAGTTAAAATGTGTCATTCGTAGGTATTCATATTTCGACCCATTTACTTCGAAAATCGTTTGTAGAAATTTAATTAAGCTGGGAAGAATTCTTGATGTTTGCTCTAAAAACGCTAAACCTAACTCTCAGCAAACATATTACGTTATCAAAACTCCCTTAGGCTATTTCTGGTTAGAATTAAATGGAGTTCCGATTCCAATGAAAATCACACAGATTCAAGTCAGCGATAAAAAGTACCAAGTAGACAGCGCCTTTTATATAAAGCCTTCAGAGATTAACTGTAGAAGATTCTATGAACTGGAGTTGTGTGCTGATTTTGATATTGATGCCTCGAGATGGATCGATGTTCTCTCGGATGAAAACGTTTGGGGCAATAGCTGGGAACTAAATGGCCTTCAATTTGGTATTACTGCTGGGGAGTCTCCAGAATTTGAAGACGAAGTTGTTGCAAGAAAATATAGTCGTATTCCACTTTACTATGACTGGCACCCTGAATTTGAAGATTATTATGGATTCAGCTTAGCTTGGAAAAAATACGAGTCTGATAGCGATTTGTCAATAGATTTTTATACAACATAAGAAAGTTATAAAACATCAAAAATGACATCTTACTATAGACTATTTAATAAAAAACGAACAGGCTCTTTTTCTGTCATTCAGAAGAGAACTTGTTCGTTTTGTTTTTTATGGATTTAGTTTGCTTTTTAAAATACGCGATACACATAGGGATTTTCTGGTTTATCGACTTTGGTAAAGCTGTCGATTTCCAAGGTTGGGAGGTTTTGTTTGAGTTCTTTATGATAGTGATTGACTAGTTTTCCTTTGGCTGTTATCCAGGTGTTATTCTCATACTGACGGGTATTTCCCTTGGTCAGCAATCCATAGACACCTGAATCTGCGATACAGTGAATAATGCCGAAGCGGAACAAAAATTGGCTATTGGCATGACTGGGGTCGTTATAGACAAATCCTGTGAACTGGACTGTCTTGCCCTCAAACTCATCTGGATAGTCGTAGATAGCCTCCATGACTTCCATATAGTTTTCGTTGGTGATCTGAATACTATCTTGGGACAAGTATTTATCCGCCGCAGTTCGCATCTCCTTTTCATAGGCTGTTTTTGAAAAATAAGAACTGGTATCTGGTTTCAAATATTGGCTTGTCGTCCCTTCACTTGTCTGAATGGCTTGATCCGTGCCTTCTGATAAGGGGAATTGATAGCCTTTGGCAGAAACGGTCTGAGAATCCAAGCTAACAGTTGGAAAAGTTAAACCGACGACAATTGGAATGGCAAGAAGAGCAATACTAGTTCCTTTAGATAATCGGCTATTCAGATGACTGTGGGTTTTGACTTGCTTCATCCAGATATACAGCTGGACGATTGCCAAGATAAAGGAAAGCACCATGGAAATATAGGCCAGATAGGAATAGTGCATGTTGATGTACTGGTTTAATTTGCCGGACAGATGGAGATAAATAGTCAATTCAAAATAGCCAGCTAAAACTAAAAATCGAATCATAGGACGACTCCAATCAAGAGAGAATATACTAAGACAACGAGTGTCACAATCGTAATGAAGTGACTGATAAATCGTGCTTTCAAGTAATTTTTCATCATGAGAATATTTTTGATATCCAGCATTGGGCCAATTACGAGAAAGGCCAAAACTGGTGCTAAGCCGAAACTCGAGAGAAGAGAAGATCCGATAAAAGCATCAGCCTCACTACAGAGAGAAAGAAGAAAGGCTAAAATCATCAAGAGCAGGATGGCAAAAAGAGGGGTTGCACTGATAGAGGTCAGAATCCGTGTCGGAACATAGACCTGTATAACAGAGGCAAAGAGACAGCCAAATACCAAATAACGCCCCGTATCAAAAAATTCATCAATGGCCTGCACAAAGACCTGAAAAACTTTTTTTGCAGAGCTCAAGTGAGAAAAATCATGCTCATGACAAGCCAACCGATCTTCTTTTTGAATCGGTTCTTGCCAGAAAAATCCTAGAAAAATCCCAAGTATCACAGCCACAACGATGGAACCCAGAGCTCGCAATAGGGCGATATGGAAGGAGTTGCCAAAGGCAGAATAGGTCGCAAAGAGAACAATGGGATTGATAACAGGTGCTGTCACAAGAAAGGGAACGGCTGTGTAACTGGGAACCTTTTTTTCCAGAAAACGATTGATAATGGGGACGATTCCACATTCACAAGAAGGGAAAAGCATCCCGACAAAGGTCCCAAAAAAGATTCTCCCCCAACGATTTCGAGGGAGAAAATGATAAACCTTTTCAGGTGTGATATAAACCTCAATCAGCCCTGAAACAATACTTCCTATCAGAACGAAGGGTAGGGCTTCAATGATTATAGAGAGAAAAATAGCCCCAGTCTGAAGCACGCTAGATGGGAGTTGTTGGAAAGCAGTCATCTAGTTTTTCTTTTCTGCTTTAGCTTTTTTCTCTTTGTCATCAGGGAAAGTGACTTGCTTCAAATCTGGGAGTTTAGCAAACTCTTCAAACATCTTGTCCAAGTCGTCCGTTTTTGTAAATTTTACAGCCATAGGTGTACCTCGATTCTAAATTCTACCTCTATTATACTATTATTTTGAGGAAAAGTGAAAAGTTAAAATTGAGTATCTAACGAATAATAGAGCGTGATATATCCAAATATACACTATGATTATGATATAATAATTGTGAAATAACGGAGGAAATGATGGAACATAAAAAGATCGGTCAGGTAACTGACGAAGTAAAAGAAATTTTTAATATTGTTCTTGAAGCTAGTGATATTAAAGTTAACAAAGAAGGTTTAAGAAGTCATATGTTGAAACGGCATCATAATGATGTGATTCATCATATCGAAGATCTGGAACTCATACTAAGGAACCCAGATTTCGTCGGGGTCAATCCACGAGAGAAAGATGCTAGTTTTGAATATGTAAAAAGATTTGATAATAATGTTCTTGTTGCGATTAAGTTACATAAAAGTGGCGATTTCTTTTATGTTCCGACCATGTATCGTTTACAAGATTACAAGTTACAAGGTCGTATTAAGTCTGGTAGATTGAGAAAACTTGACAAAAAAAGTAGATAGTGCTAGAATAATATTAAAGAAAGACATTTGAGGGCAGAAAGGTTCCTGCCGCACCTTGAAAAAGGTATCTGAGATGCTGGGTACACCGACCAGCCAAGTGTCCGTTATTTCAAAGGAGGGAGCTTAATGCTCCTTTTTTGTTTAAAAATTTCAAAAAAGATTACACTCACCGCAGGCTCAGGCTTGCGGTTTTTTTATTTTTCAAAAACACGCATTTTGGACGATTAGAAACAGAAATCTAAATGCTATTCTTCACCACAACAATTAGGATAAATAATTTTTAACACGAGGGCTCTCCTTTCACCAAATTTGAGTCTGCCGATCCCTTGGCTATCCTTTCCTTTCACAAACGAGTCGCTTATTCAATTATAAGTTTACGTGCTCCTAGTCACAGTCAGTTGTGCTTGATGGAAAGAATGACACCTATAAAAATGCGAGGTAGTGACTATACCACTCACTTATTCACCTCCCCGTGATTTGTAGTAGTGATAGGCTTTCTCGCTATTATTATAAAACAAAATAAAGAGCACAACGCTTTTTAATTCTGTGTTGTGCCTTGAGTGAAACGAAAGGAATTAATTATAAAAGTTTAAAAAGTCAATGTGTTATTCCAGGTCAGGAACATCTTCCAGAACTGGCTATTATGTCTGATCCATTAAATACTTTTGATGCCATGGAGTGGTTAAAAAAGGTGGCAATGCTCTTTAAGTGCAAGTTATTGCGCTGTAGCATATAAATCTATTCCCTACATATTTTTTTAAATGTTCTACGAGTTAATTTGAAACGTTTAGCTTGTGGTATAATAGATTCATGGATAAAAAATATGAAAAAATCTCCCAGGATTTGGGAGTGACTTTAAAGCAAATTGATACCGTTCTAAGTTTGACAGCTGAAGGAGCGACTATTCCCTTTATCGCGCGTTATCGCAAGGACATGACTGGTAGTCTGGATGAGGTGGCAATTAAGGCCATTATCGACTTGGATAAAAGTCTGACAAATCTCAACGACCGTAAGGAAGCTGTTTTAGCTAAGATTCAAGAACAAGGCAAGTTGACCAAGGAGCTGGAAGAGGCAATCTTAGCTGCAGAAAAACTAGCAGATGTTGAAGAGCTCTATCTTCCATACAAGGAAAAACGTCGGACTAAGGCAACCATTGCTCGTGAAGCTGGACTCTTCCCTCTTGCTCGCTTGATTTTGCAGAACGTAACTGACTTAGAGAAGGAAGCTGAAAAGTTCGTCTGTGAAGGATTTGAGACTGGTAAGGAGGCCTTGGCTGGTGCAGTTGATATCTTGGTAGAAGCCTTATCGGAAGATGTGGCCTTGCGTTCCATGACTTATCAGGAGGTGCTGAGACACTCTAAACTAACTTCTCAAGTTAAGGATGAAAGTCTTGATGAAAAGCAGGTTTTTCAGATTTATTATAATTTTTCAGAAACGGTTGGAAATATGCAGGGTTATCGTACCTTGGCCCTCAATCGTGGGGAGAAGCTAGGTGTCTTGAAGGTCGGTTTTGAACATGCAATAGACCGCATTCTAGCTTTCTTTGCAGCTCGTTTCAAGGTGAAAAACGCCTATATAGATGAAGTTGTTCAGCAGTCAGTTAAGAAAAAAGTCTTGCCTGCTATCGAGCGTCGTATTCGGACAGAATTGACTGAAAAAGCAGAAGAAGGAGCTATCCAACTCTTTTCTGACAATCTACGCAATCTCCTCTTGGTTGCTCCACTGAAAGGGCGCGTGGTTCTTGGATTTGACCCTGCCTTTCGTACAGGTGCCAAGCTAGCTGTCGTTGATGCAACAGGAAAAATGCTGACAACACAGGTCATTTATCCTGTCAAACCAGCATCAACTCGTCAAATCGAAGAAGCCAAGAAAGATTTGGCAGACTTGATTGGTCAATACGGTGTAGAGATTATTGCCATCGGAAATGGAACGGCCAGTCGTGAAAGTGAAGCCTTTGTGGCGGAAGTTCTTAAAGATTTTCCTGAGGTTAGTTATGTCATTGTAAATGAAAGTGGTGCTTCTGTCTATTCTGCCAGCGAACTTGCTCGTCAGGAGTTTCCAGACTTGACCGTTGAAAAACGCTCTGCCATTTCTATCGCCCGTCGTTTGCAAGATCCCCTTGCGGAATTGGTCAAAATCGATCCTAAGTCAATCGGTGTCGGTCAATACCAGCATGATGTCAGTCAGAAGAAACTGTCTGAAAGTCTGGACTTTGTCGTGGATACCGTGGTGAACCAAGTCGGTGTCAATGTCAATACAGCCAGCCCAGCTCTACTTTCACACGTAGCTGGACTCAATAAAACCATCTCTGAAAATATCGTCAAATACCGTGAAGAAGAAGGAAAAATCACTTCACGCGCTCAAATCAAGAAAGTTCCTCGTCTGGGTGCCAAGGCTTTTGAACAGGCAGCTGGTTTCCTTCGTATCCCTGAAAGTAGCAATATCCTCGATAATACTGGAGTTCACCCAGAAAACTATGTTGCAGTTAAGGAGCTCTTCAAACGCTTAGATATTAAAGACCTAAACGAAGAAGCACAAAATAAACTCAAGTCCCTTTCAGTCAAGGAAATGGCGCAAGAGCTAGACCTTGGTCCAGAAACTCTTAAAGATATCATTGCCGATCTTCTCAAACCGGGTCGAGATTTCCGTGATTCCTTTGATGCACCTGTGCTTCGCCAAGATGTCCTAGATATCAAGGATTTAGTGGTTGGTCAGAAGCTAGAAGGTGTTGTGCGTAACGTCGTTGACTTCGGTGCCTTCGTTGACATAGGGATTCACGAGGACGGCTTGATTCATATTTCCCATATGAGTCGCAAATTTATCAAACACCCAAGCCAAGTGGTGTCCGTTGGTGATTTGGTGACCGTTTGGGTCAAGAAAATCGATACTGAACGTGAAAAAGTCAATCTGTCGCTCCTCGCTCCAAATGAAACTGACTGATTACGTTAAGCAGGTTTCACTAGAAGACTTCGGCAGACCTTTTATCCATCATGTCCAGTGGAATTCTCGTCTACGTTCGACAGGTGGGCGATTTTTCCCCAAAGATGGGCATTTGGATTTTAATCCCAAGGTTTATCAGGAATTGGGGTTGGATGTTTTTAGGAAAATTGTCCGACATGAACTCTGTCATTATCACCTTTATTTTCAGAAAAAGGGTTATCGGCATAAGGACCGAGATTTTAAGGAACTTTTGAAAGAAGTTGATGGACTGCGCTATGTACCACCCTTGAAAACACAATCTCAAAGTGCCTACCTAGTCTATCAGTGCCAATCTTGCCAGCAAAGTTATCAGCGTAAGAGAAGAATTGATACCAAACGCTATCGCTGTGGAGTTTGTCGAGGTAAACTCGTCATTATAAATCGGCCTACAGACTGATGATGATAGTTCTGATTCATGCTATACTACTTGTAAGAATACCGAAAGAGGAAACAATCATGAATACAAAATTTTATAAAATGAGACGAAATCGTATGGTGTCAGGAGTTTTAGCTGGGCTATCAGATAAGTGGAATTTTGATGTAACCCTAGTCCGCTTTCTCTTTGCCATTTTTACCGTGGCAAATTTTGGAATTGGTGTGATTATTTACATCATTCTTGCCTCTATCTTACCAACCAAGGAAGACATAGAAGCCGAAATGTACGGAACAGGACCACGCAAACGCAAAGAAGCCCAAGCCATTGAAGAAAATGATGGATGGTTTTGGTAAGGTAGAAACAGTTATTTTACTGTTAGTCTATGAATTCGACTAATCTATTTTAAAATTTTTGAACCCTTGTATCTGCAAGGGTTTTATTCTTACTTTCTTTTTATGGTAAAATATTTTTAATGAAATATCTACATTTCCCCCAATCTTACAAAAATGTAAGATTAAAGTCTCTTTTGTAAGGTTAGGTTATGGCAAGAGGTCTTTTTTTGATGTAAACTAGACTCATAAAGAACAAAGGAGTAACATCATGAAACAAATCTTAGATAAGAAAACAAGAAAACCAAGCCACAAAGAAATCGAGCGCGTTCAACTGGGATGCGCTATGATGCAAGCGACATTTCATTTGATGGGATATTAAGAAAGGAGATTCTCATGACACTTTTAGATGTAAAACACGTTCAAAAAATTTATAAAACTCGTTTTCAGGGCAACCAAGTAGAGGCCCTCAAGGATATTCACTTTACCGTGGAAAAGGGTGACTATGTTGCCATCATGGGTGAGTCTGGTTCTGGTAAATCAACTCTTCTCAATATCCTAGCTATGCTGGATAAACCAACTCGTGGACAAGTTTACCTGAATGGAACTGATACCGCAACCATTAAAAATTCACAGGCTTCTAGCTTCCGTCGTGAAAAATTAGGCTTTGTCTTCCAAGATTTTAACTTGCTAGATACTCTATCTGTAAAGGACAATATCTTGCTTCCGCTTGTCTTGTCAAGAAGACCTATTACGGAGATGATGAAGAAATTGGTGGTGACAGCTGAGAATCTAGGTATCAATCAATTGCAAGAGAAGTACCCTTACGAGATTTCAGGTGGTCAGAAACAGCGTGTAGCAGTAGCCCGCGCTATCATCACAGAACCTGAAATTCTCCTTGCGGACGAGCCAACAGGAGCTCTTGATTCCAAGTCATCTGCAGCACTTCTTGATGTTTTTGATGAAATCAATGAGCGCGGCCAAACCATTCTCATGGTAACCCACTCAACGGCAGCAGCTAGTAGAGCCAAGCGCGTGCTCTTCATCAAAGACGGCATTCTTTATAATCAAATCTACCGTGGAGAGAAGACAGAGCGTCAGATGTTCCAAGAAATCTCTGATACCTTGACTGTCATGGCAAGCGAGGTGAATTAGTATGTTTCGATTAACCAATAAGTTAGCGGTATCGAACTTGATTAAAAACCGCAAACTCTACTATCCTTTTGCGCTGGCTGTTCTCTTGGCAGTCACTGTCACCTATCTTTTTTACTCTCTAACCTTCAATCCCAAGATTGCTGAAATCCGTGGAGGAACAACCATTCAGGCTACACTTGGATTTGGTATGTTTGTCGTCACCCTTGCGTCAGCCATTATCGTCCTCTATGCCAATAGTTTTGTCATGAAGAACCGTTCCAAGGAACTAGGAATTTATGGCATGTTGGGCTTGGAGAAGCGTCATCTTATCAGTATGACCTTTAAGGAGTTAGTGGTATTTGGGATTCTAACTGTTGGAGCAGGTATCGGTATTGGAGCCTTGTTTGACAAGTTGATTTTCGCTTTCCTACTCAAACTGATGAAATTAAAGGTAGAACTAGTCGCTACTTTCCAGATGAAAGTTGTCATTACAGTACTTGTTGTCTTTGGTTTGATTTTCCTAGGCCTCATGTTCCTGAATGCCCTTCGAATTGCCCGTATGAATGCCCTCCAGCTCTCTCGTGAGAAAGCAAGCGGAGAGAAAAAAGGTCGTTTCCTACCTCTCCAAACTATTCTTGGTTCCATAAGTTTAGGGATTGGATATTATCTTTCCCTTACTGTAAAAGATCCTCTTACAGCCTTAACAACTTTCTTCCTAGCTGTTTTGCTGGTTATTTTTGGAACCTATCTCTTGTTCAATGCAGGTATTACCGTTTTCCTCCAAATCTTAAAGAAAAATAAGAAATACTATTACCAGCCCAATAACCTTATCTCAGTGTCTAACTTGATTTTCCGTATGAAGAAAAATGCGGTTGGACTAGCAACTATCGCAATTTTGTCAACAATGGTTTTGGTAACCATGTCAGCAGCGACTAGTATTTTCAATGCCTCAGAAAGCTTTAAAAAAGTTCTAAATCCTCATGATTTTGGGGTTTCAGGGCAAAATGTTGAAAAAGAAGACTTGGACAAACTCTTGAGCCAGTTTGCAAGTGATAAAGGTTATAAGATTAAAGAGAAAGAAGTGCTTCGTTACGCTTACTTTGGTGTTGCAAACCAAGAAGGTAGCAAGTTAACCCTTTTTGAAAAAGGACAAAATCGTGTCCAACCCACAACAGTTTTCATGGTATTTGACCAAAAAGATTATGAAAATATGACTGGCCAAAAATTGTCTCTATCAGGAAATGAGGTCGGACTCTTTGCAAAGAATGAGGGAGTTAAAGAACAGAAAGCTCTAACTCTAAATGATCATCAATTTTCTGTCAAAGAAGAATTTACTAAAGATTTCATTGTAAACCATGTTCCAAATCAGTTTAATATTTTGACTGCTGATTACAATTACCTTGTTGTACCTAATTTACAAGCCTTTTTGGATCAATTCCCAGATTCGGCTATCTATAATCAGTTTTACGGTGGTATGAATGTAAATGCCAACGAAGAAGAACAACTCAAGGTCGCTGAAGAATATGATAAATACCTCAACCAGTTTAATGCTCAATTAAACACGGAAGGTAGCTATGTGTATGGTAGCAATCTAGCAGATGCTAGTGCTCAAATGAGTGCCCTCTTTGGTGGTGTCTTCTTTATCGGTATTTTCCTATCCATTATCTTTATGGTCGGAACGGTTCTGGTCATCTATTACAAACAAATTTCTGAAGGCTATGAAGACCGTGAACGCTTTATTATCTTGCAGAAAGTCGGTTTAGATCAAAAGCAAATCAAGCAAACCATTAACAAACAGGTTTTAACTGTTTTCTTCCTCCCTTTGCTCTTTGCTTTCCTACACCTAGCCTTTGCCTATCATATGCTTAGCCTGATTCTTAAAGTGATAGGTGTACTGGATGCGACTATGATGTTGACAGTGACTTTGTCTATCTGCGCTGTCTTCCTCATCGCCTATGTGCTGATTTTCATGATTACTTCAAGAAGCTATCGCAAGATTGTGCAAATGTAAAAAAGAATACCTCGACTTCAAAATCGAGGTATTTCTTGTATTTTATACTCAATGAAAATCAAAAAGCAAACTAGGAAGCTAGCCGCAGGTTGCTCAAAGCACTGCTTTGAGGTTGCAGATAGAACTGACGAAGTCAGTAACCATATATACGGCAAGGCGAAGCTGACGTGGTTTGAAGAGATTTTCGAAGAGTATTAAATGCTGAAAAGTTGTCCTAGCAGAAAGGTAACGCCCATGGTCAAGAGGCCAATAGCCAAGTTTCGAATCATAGCTGTTTTGGTTGGGGCTTTTCCAAGTTTGGCACTAGTGTAACCAGTGAGAAGAAGAGCCACACCGACGATAAGGACAGTAGCAGGTATGCGGTATTCACTTGGGAAAACGGTAATTGAAAGCATTGGTGGTAAGCTACCAAGGAAAAAAGAAATAAAGCTAGAGATAGCAGCATGCCAAGGATTGGTAAACTCTTCATACTCAATCCCATATTTTTCCTCTACCAAAGCCTTAAGCGGATTATTTAAAAAGGCCTTGTTGGTGAGAAGTTGGGCTGATGTTTCACACTCACCATTTTGAATATAGGCAGCATAGAGGGAATTTTTGGCTAGTTCCATATCCTGATCTAGCAAGACTTGCTCACGCGCAACGGCTGCTTCCTCAGTATCTTTTTGAGTTGAAACGGACACATATTCTCCACCAGCCATTGAAAAGGCACCAGCTAAGATAGCTGCAAATCCTGATAAAAAGATAATCCAGATATTGCTTGTAGCACTAGCAACCCCGATAACCACACCAGCAATGGAAATAATCCCATCGTTAGCACCAAGAACACCAGCACGCAGGATATTTAAACGACCTGAAAAATTTGAATCGATTTCGTGATTTGTTTCTGACATACTATTCTCCTTTTTATCCAGTATAAAGGAAAAATATAGGGAAATCAATCTTTTAAAAGTATCTGAAAAAAGTTGCACGATTTTAATTTTACGAGCTTTTTTAAAAGTTAGAAACAGCACTAGCTAGTAGAGAGGGATAAAAGAGAAGCAAAGCTGATAGACTAGTCCTTTTTCTACTTATCTATGGTATAATAGGAGGTAGATTTACTAATCGGAGTAAGAAAGATTTTATGATTAAACTAGTAGCAACGGATATGGACGGAACTTTCCTAGATGGGAATGGACGCTTTGATATGGACCGCCTCAAGTCTCTCTTGGTTTCCTACAAGGAAAAAGGGATATACTTTGCGGTGGCTTCGGGGCGCGGATTTCTATCCTTAGAAAAATTATTTGCTGATGTTCGTGATGACATTATTTTCATCGCGGAAAATGGCAGTTTGGTCGAATATCAAGGTCAGGACTTGTATGAAGCGACAATGTCTCGTGAGTTTTATCTATCAACTTTTGAAAAGCTGAAAACGTCACCTTATGTAGATATCAATAAACTGCTCTTGACGGGTAAGAAGGGTTCTTATGTGTTAGACACGGTTAATGCAACCTATTTGAAAGAGAGTCAGCATTATAATGAAAATATCCAAAAAGTAGCAAGTCTGGAAGATATTACAGATGACATTTTCAAATTTACAACCAACTTCACAGAAGAAACGCTAGAAGCTGGGGAAGCTTGGGTCAATGAACATGTCCCTGGTGTTAAGGCTATGACAACTGGCTTTGAATCTATTGATATTGTTCTGGACTATGTCGATAAGGGTGTGGCCATTGTTGAATTAGCTAAAAAACTTGGTATCACAATGGATCAGGTTATGGCTTTTGGAGACAATCTAAATGACTTGCATATGATGCAGGTTGTGGGACATCCTGTGGCTCCTGAAAATGCACGACCAGAGATTTTAGAATTAGCAGAGACTATGATTGGTCACCATAAGGACCAGTCGGTTATCGCTTATATGGAGGGCTTATAATGGTAGATATAAAATTGATTGCATTGGACTTGGATGGGACCTTGCTGACTACTGATAAAAGGCTGACGGATCGTACCAAGGAAACCTTGAAAGCTGCGCGTGATCGTGGTATCAAGGTCGTATTGACAACTGGTCGTCCCTTAAAAGCTATGGATTTCTTTCTCCATGAGCTAGGAACTGACGGCCACGAGGATGAGTATACGATTACTTTTAATGGTGGTTTGGTTCAGAAAAATACAGGAGAAATCCTTGATAAAACAGTCTTTTCATATGATGATGTGGCACGCTTGTATGAGGAAACAGAGAAATTATCACTGCCTCTTGATGCTATCTCAGAAGGAACTGTTTATCAAATCCAATCGGACCAAGAAAGTCTTTATGCCAAATTCAATCCAGCATTGACCTTTGTTCCAGTGAATTTTGAAGACTTATCTAGTCAAATGACTTACAACAAATGCGTGACTGCCTTTGCTCAAGGACCCTTGGATGCAGCCATTCAGAATATTTCTCCAGAATTGTTTGACCAATATGAAATCTTTAAATCACGGGAAATGTTGCTAGAGTGGTCGCCAAAGAATGTACACAAAGCAACCGGTTTGGCTAAACTAATCAGCCATCTGGGAATTGATCAAAGCCAAGTGATGGCCTGTGGTGATGAAGCCAATGACCTTTCTATGATTGAGTGGGCAGGACTCGGTGTTGCCATGCAAAACGCTGTTCCTGAAGTCAAGGCAGTCGCAAATGTGGTTACTCCAATGACCAATGATGAGGAAGCTGTCGCTTGGGCTATAGAAGAATACGTGCTAAAGGAGAACTAAGATATGGGATTGTTTGACCGTCTATTCGGAAAAAAAGAAGAACCTAAAATCGAAGAAGTTGTAAAAGAAGCTCTGGAAAATCTTGATCTATCAGAAGATGTAGAGCCTGCCTTAACAGAAGCTGAGGAAGTTTCTCAAGACGCAGCAGAAATTGAAAGTTCTGAAGCAGCTGTGCTTGAAGAAGAGGAAATCCAAAAAACTGTTAAAGAAAGTCTGGATTCAGAGCCAGTTGTAGAAGTTCAACAAGAAGAAGTCCCAGAAGAAGAGAATACTGAGCTCCTAGAGACTGTAGAAGAAAATAATTCTGAAGTGCTTGAACCAGAAAGGCCTCAAGCAGAAGAAACTGTTCAGGAAAAATATGACCGCAGTCTTAAAAAAACTCGTACAGGATTTGGTGCTCGTTTGAATGCCTTCTTTGCCAATTTCCGATCTGTCGACGAAGAATTCTTCGAGGAACTGGAAGAATTACTGATCATGAGTGACGTTGGTGTCCAAGTCGCTTCTAACTTAACAGAGGAGCTTCGTTACGAAGCCAAGCTTGAAAACGCCAAGAAACCTGACGCCCTTCGCCGTGTCATCATTGAGAAATTGGTTGAGCTTTATGAAAAGGATGGCAACTATGATGAAAGTATCCATTTCCAAGATGGCTTGACAGTCATGCTATTTGTCGGGGTCAATGGTGTTGGGAAAACAACTTCTATCGGAAAACTAGCCCACCGCTACAAACAAGCTGGGAAGAAGGTCATGCTAGTTGCGGCAGATACCTTCCGTGCAGGGGCAGTAGCCCAGCTAGCTGAATGGGGCCGTCGTGTAGATGTTCCAGTAGTAACTGGACCTGAAAAAGCTGATCCAGCTAGTGTAGTCTTTGATGGCATGGAGCGTGCAGTTACTGAAGGTATCGATATTCTTATGATTGATACTGCTGGTCGTCTGCAAAATAAGGATAACCTTATGGCTGAGCTGGAAAAGATTGGTCGTATTATCAAACGTGTTGTCCCAGAAGCACCCCATGAAACCTTCTTGGCACTTGATGCATCAACAGGTCAAAACGCTCTTGTACAGGCCAAAGAATTTTCAAAAATTACTCCTTTGACAGGAATTGTCTTGACTAAGATTGACGGAACTGCTCGAGGTGGTGTTGTTTTAGCTATCCGTGAAGAACTCAATATTCCTGTAAAATTGATTGGTTTCGGTGAAAAAATCGATGAGATTGGAGAGTTTAACTCAGAAAACTTTATGAAGGGGCTCTTAGAAGGCTTAATCTAATCAGAAACAAAAATCCTGCAAGACACAAACTTGCAGGAAATTTTTTATTCTAAACGACCATCTTGACGATAGGTGATATCTGGTTGCCAAGTCCATTTGGCACCGAATTTTTCAAGTAAGTCAAAGCTTGCTTGAGGTCCCATGCTTCCAGCTTTATAGTCATGAAGTGGGGCACCATTTTCAGCCCAGAGTTCTTCGATACGGTCAATCAATTTCCATGACGCACCAACTTCATCCCAGTGGCTAAAGTTAGTTGAGTTGTTATTTAAGACGTCATAAATCAATTTTTCGTATGGTTCTGGAGAAGCACCAGTTGCGGTCGCATCTGTACGGTAATCAAGTGAGTTAGGAGCCAAGTTAAATTCTTCTCCTACTTGCTTCCCATTTAGGCTAAGAGAGAAGCCTTCTGTTGGTTGGATATAGATGGTCAAAATATTTGGAGCAAGCGGTTCTCCAAATATAGAGTCCATTTGTTTAAAGACGATGTTGACATGAGTTCCTTTTTCAGTCAGTCGTTTACCAGTACGGAAGAAGAAAGGAACGCCACGGAATCGATCGCTGTTTACAAAGAAGGCACCAGATGCAAAGGTTTCAGTTGTAGATTCTGGATTCACATTTGGCTCGCTACGATAAGAAATGTATTTCATGCCATCAATCTTACCAGAGCGGTATTGACCACGGATAAAGTGTTCTTTAAGCTCTTCATCAGTTGGATGATAGAGGTTTTTAAAGACCTTAATCTTTTCAGCACGAATCTCGTCTTTTGTGAAGCTTGCTGGCTTATCCATGGCAAGCAGAGAAAGCAGTTGCAAAGTATGGTTTTGTACCATGTCGCGGAGGGCACCAGATTGATCATAGTAGCCACCACGTTCTTCTACACCCAAGCGCTCTGCAAAGGTAATTTGAACATTGTCGATAAAGTCCTTGTTCCAAACATTTTCAAAGATCAGGTTTGCAAAGCGAACTGCAAAGATGCTTTGGATCATTTCCTTACCAAGATAATGGTCGATACGGAAAATTTGTTCTTCGTCAAATGTTGCTAGGAGTTCGTCATTCAACTTGCTTGCAGTTGCGTAGTCTGTACCAAATGGTTTTTCAACGATTAAGCGCTCAAAACCTTTACCATCTACAATGTTTTCAGACTTGAGGTGTTTGGCAATGGTTCCAAAGAACTGAGGAGCCATAGACAAGAAGAAGAGCTTGTTGTGTTCAGCTTGGTACTTGTCATTTAGTTCAGCCTGCAATTGACGCAAAGCAATATAGTGTTCTGTATCATTGACATCATGGCTTTGATAGTAGAAGTGGCTAGCGAACTCCTGAGCCTGTTCGGTACTGTCTGCCAAATCAAGGATAGATTCGACTACTACAGATTCAAAATATTCTTTGCTCCAAGGACGACGGGCAGTTCCAATAACGGCAAAGTGCTCGGAAAGATTGCCGGATTTATAGAGTCTAAAAAGGGAAGGGTAGAGCTTGCGTTTAGCCAGGTCTCCACTCGCACCGAAAATTGTAACAATAACCTTAGATGACATCTAGCTACCTAATTTCTATTTTTATTCCTAGTCTTGCTAGGTATGAGGAAATCTCATTTCATAAACTTAATTCTAACATAATTTTCCGAAAAATCAAAAAATCCAATACGAGATAGAAAAAAACTGCAAGGAAATCCTTACAGTTTGCGTTTAGACGTTTAAGACCTTGTCCAAGAAATCTTTCAGACGTGGGTGTTGCGGGTTATCAAAGATTTGGTCAGGTGTTCCGTCTTCTAGGAACTCGCCATCTGCAGTAAAGATAACGCGGTCGGCAACCTGACGAGCAAATCCCATCTCATGGGTTACGATAATCATGGTCATGCCTTGTTTAGCCAAGTCTTTCATAACGTTTAGTACGTCTCCGACCATTTCAGGGTCTAGGGCTGAAGTTGGTTCATCAAAGAGCATGATGTCTGGATTCATTGCTAGTCCACGAGCGATGGCCACACGTTGTTTTTGACCACCTGATAGGCTATCTGGGTTGGCATTAGCTTTATCTGCTAGTCCAACCTTTTCAAGCAACTCCATTCCCAATTTCTCAGCTTCTTCCTTAGTCATCAACTTGTGCTCAATAGGAGCAAAAGTGATGTTGTCCAAAACAGACATATGTGGGAAGAGATTGAAATGTTGGAACACCATTCCGATATTTTCACGGACGTGGTCAACGTTGGTTGTTTTTTCAGTTAAGTCATAACCGTTCACAGTGATGTGACCGCTCGTAACTTCTTCTAGAAGATTAAGGCTACGAAGGAAGGTTGACTTACCAGAACCCGAAGGACCGATGATACAAACAACATCTCCTTCATAGAACTTAGTCGTAATTCCTTTTAGGACTTCATTTTTTCCGTAGCTTTTGTGTAAATCATTTACATCAATTTTTAATTTTGCCATTAACGAATCCTCTTTTCTAAGCGTTTCGCTAGTTTAGTCAAAAGTGTGATAATTACAAGATAGAAGATAGCAAGGATTGCATACATCTTGAAACTTTGGTAGTTACGGGCAATGATAATCTTACCAGTTTGGAAGAGTTCAACCAAACCGATAGCAGAAACGATAGTTGTATCTTTAAGAGCGATAACGAATTGGTTAACAAAGTTTGGCAACATCAATTTAGTTGCTTGTGGCAAGATAATCTTACGCATGGTTTTTCCATAAGAAATACCCAAGCTTCGGCTGGCTTCCATTTGACCAACTGGAACGGCTTGAATACCACCACGAACGATCTCAGCGATATAAGCAGCCGCATTGAGTGAGAGGGCAATGGTACCAGCTACAAAGTCGTTAATTGGGCTTTGTTGGCCTGTGATAGACTCGATGAAGTTTGGTATTCCCCAGAAGATGAAGGCTGCAAGAATCATCAATGGAATACCACGGATAACGTCAACGAAAATCTCAGAGATTACACGAAGAGATTTGTATGGGCTAACGCTAAACATACCGAAGATAATCCCAATGACAATGGCAATAGCAAATGAGATAAGAGCTAGAGCAAGAGTGATGCCAAGACCACTAAGGAGTTGTTTGTAGTTGTTTTGAAGCAAGCCCCAGATAGTTGTTTCGTCAACAGTGCTTGTTGAAGCAGTTGATGATTCACTAGCTAGGTATTTGTCAAGAATCTTTTGGAATTCACCGTTTGCTTTAAGGTTTGCAAGTCCGTTGTTGAACATTTCAATCAATTCTGGATTTGCACCTTTTTTAACAGCAAAGGCTGTTTCACCGATTGGAGTTCCAGCGATTGGTGTTTTCAATTTTTGTCCTTGGCTGATAGAATATTTGAGAACAGGCTCATCATCCATAACGGCATCAATAGCACCAGTGTTTAAACTGTCATACATTGATGAACCATCAGCGAAGGTTTTGATTTTGTAACCGTATTTGCTTTGATTTTCAGTTAGGAAGGTTTGAGAAGCAGTTCCGTTTTTAACACCGACTGTCTTCCCTTTCAAATCTTCATAAGAAGCAATGGTACTTGATTCTTTGACACCAAGGATAGTATTAGCAGTGTAGTATGATTCTGAGAAGTCGAAAGTTGCCTTACGAGCATCTGTGACTGACATACCAGCAATGATACCATCTGCTTGACCAGCTTGGACAGCACTGATAGCTGCATCGAAACCAGGATTGGTAATTTCAATTTCAAAACCTTGGTCTTTAGCGATTGCCTTAATCAAGTCCATATCAATACCAGTAAATTGGTTGCTTGAGTTTTGGAACACAAATGGTGCAAAAGAAGAATCACTGGCAATGATGTATTTAGCTTTAACAGGAGTTGCTTTTAGACCAGCTGCAGTAGTTGTGGTTGGCACTGCTGAAGATGATGAAGCAGTCCATTTCTTGATGATTTTATCAAGACTACCATCTTTTTTCATTTCAGCCAAGGCTTGGTTAAATTCAGTGACTAGGTGCTCGTATTTGCTTCCTTTTTTAACACCGAAAGCAAAACTTCCTACAGCTTCACCATCCATTTCAATATGGAGGTCTTGACCTTGGTTAATGGCATATTCGATAACAGGTTTGTCATCCATCATGGCATCGATAGCACCAGCACTCAAGCTGTTGTTCATCAAATCACTAGTGTCAAATGTTTTAATAGTAAACCCGTATTTATCTTTGATTGTTTCAAGAAAACGTTGAGCAGCAGTTCCGTTTTTAACACCAACAGTTTTGCCAGTTAATTGGTCGTACTTGCTAATTTTGTGTGCCTTTGTAGTTGCAATGACAACTTTTGTATCATAGTAAGTATCAGACATGGTGAAGACTTTTTCACGTTCTTTCGTCTTTGTCATCCCTGCCATGATAGCGTCAGCTTGACCAGCTTGAACCGCATTGACCGCTGCGTCAAATCCAGGATAGGACATCTGAATGTTCCATCCTTTAATCTCAGCGACTTTGTTAATAATGTCAACATCAATTCCTTTATAAGTTTGATCTGAATCTTTAAACTCAAAAGGTGCGTAGGCGGTATCAGACACAATCTTAATCGTCTCTGCTTTCGCAATACCTAATGAGAAAATTGGGAATAAAATTAGCAAAAATGCTAGAAATTTTTTCTTCATTTTTAGTCTCCTTTTCCGAATATTTTCCCATTATATCAGAAAAAGTAAAAAAAGGCAAATTTTTATATTTTTGTGTCAGAAAATATAACATTGATTTTTTCTTTTCTTCCTTGAATTGCTATTAAAAACTGCTATAATAATAGTATATATAGAAGAAAAGAGGACAGGGATATGAAGAACAAAAGAATATTTAAAGACTTCCAAGCTTCAAAAATGAGTTTAAACATTTACACAAGCCCCTTGTTAGCCTTTGCTTTTGTCTTCATAGGAGAGTTTGTGGCTTATACTCTGTATGGTATTAGTTTGTTAGCTCTCATCGGACTTGCTAGAAATTTTGGAGAGGCTGGTCAAAATCTTGCAATCTACTTGCAGACCTTGCATCAGAGCTTGATGGATAAAACAAGTGACTTTCATTTAATTTTAGAATTGCTGGCCTTTGGTTTTATTATCAACACTGTGTTCAGATGGACTAAAAAAGTTGAGAAAAGACCTATTCGAACTTTGGGATTTTATAGAGAAAATTTCCTCAGAAATCTTCTGAAAGGATTTGGTCTAGGTTTAGCGCTTTTTCTTCTGACCTTGTTAGGTTTGGTAGCATTAGGGCAATATCGTTTGGAATCCATTCACTTGAATCCTTATTCGCTTACCTTTGTTGTCTTTACTATCCCATTTTGGATTTTACAGGGGACAGCAGAAGAAGTGGTATCTCGTGCTTGGCTCCTTCCTCAATTGGCTTCAAGAACCAATTTAAAACTTGCTGTTGTCATATCTAGCATATTTTTTACCCTGCTTCATATGGGGAATTCTGGCCTAACCCCTCTATCTCTAGTGAATCTCTTTTTATTCGGAGTCGCCATGGCTCTTTACCTTCTCAAAACTGATACAGTTTGGGGTGTTGCAGGTATTCATGGAGCTTGGAATTTCGCACAGGGTAATCTCTTTGGGATTTTAGTTAGTGGTCAGCAGTCAGGAACGTCTTTGATGACCTTTTTACCACAAGGCAATCAAGACTGGCTGTCAGGTGAATCTTTTGGAATTGAAGGTTCTATCATGACAAGTCTAGTCTTGCTACTGCTGATTCTCTACCTCGTCTATCAATTAAAGAAAGAAAATGAAAGGATGTGACTTCGGTCCGTCCTTTTCTTCGTGAAAATGCTATAAGTATGCTAAAATAGGAATAGCACATCGAGAGAGGATTATTATGATCAATCGCATTACAGATAATCAATTTAAACTAGTATCAAAATATCAACCTTCAGGAGACCAACCTCAAGCTATCGAGCAGTTGGTTGATAATATCGAGGGTGGAGAAAAAGCTCAGATTCTGATGGGGGCGACTGGTACAGGGAAGACCTATACCATGAGTCAAGTCATTTCCAAAGTCAATAAACCTACTCTGGTCATTGCTCACAATAAGACGCTTGCTGGTCAGCTCTATGGAGAATTTAAGGAATTTTTCCCTGAAAATGCTGTTGAGTACTTCGTATCTTACTATGATTATTACCAACCTGAGGCCTATGTCCCTTCTAGTGATACCTATATTGAAAAGGATAGCTCTGTCAATGACGAGATTGACAAGCTTCGTCACTCAGCGACTTCGGCTCTTTTGGAGCGTAATGATGTTATTGTCGTGGCCTCAGTCTCTTGTATCTATGGTTTGGGTTCGCCCAAGGAATACGCTGATAGTGTCGTTAGTCTCCGTCCTGGTCTAGAGATTTCTCGTGATAAACTCTTGAATGACTTGGTCGATATTCAGTTTGAACGTAATGATATTGATTTCCAACGGGGAAGATTTCGTGTGCGTGGGGATGTGGTGGAGATTTTCCCAGCTTCCCGTGATGAACACGCCTTTCGAGTAGAATTTTTTGGAGATGAAATTGACCGTATCCGTGAGGTTGAGGCTCTGACAGGTCAGGTGTTGGGAGAAGTGGATCATTTGGCGATTTTCCCAGCTACTCACTTTGTGACCAATGACGACCATATGGAAGTTGCCATTGCCAAGATTCAAGCAGAATTAGAAGAGCAGTTAGCTGTCTTTGAGAAGGAAGGTAAATTGCTTGAAGCCCAGCGCTTGAAACAACGGACAGAGTACGATATCGAAATGCTGCGCGAGATGGGCTATACAAATGGGGTTGAAAACTATTCACGTCACATGGATGGTCGTAGCGAAGGTGAGCCTCCTTATACGCTTCTCGACTTCTTCCCAGATGATTTCTTGATCATGATTGATGAGAGCCACATGACCATGGGGCAAATTAAAGGCATGTACAATGGAGACCGTTCTCGTAAGGAAATGTTAGTAAATTACGGTTTCCGTTTGCCGTCTGCTCTGGATAATCGTCCTCTCCGTCGGGAGGAGTTTGAGAGTCACGTTCATCAGATTGTTTACGTTTCAGCGACACCAGGTGACTATGAAAATGAACAGACTGAGACAGTGATTGAGCAAATCATTCGTCCAACAGGTCTTTTGGATCCTGAGGTGGAAGTCCGTCCGACTATGGGACAGATTGATGATCTCTTAGGTGAAATCAATGCCCGTGTTGAAAAGAACGAGCGAACCTTTATCACCACCTTGACCAAGAAAATGGCAGAAGACTTGACCGACTACTTCAAGGAAATGGGGATCAAGGTCAAGTACATGCACTCGGATATTAAGACCTTGGAGCGGACGGAGATTATCCGTGATCTCCGCTTGGGTGTTTTTGATGTCTTGGTCGGAATCAACCTCCTTCGTGAAGGGATTGACGTACCTGAAGTGAGTCTCGTAGCTATTCTCGATGCCGACAAGGAAGGATTCCTTCGTAATGAACGTGGCCTTATCCAGACCATTGGTCGTGCTGCCCGTAATAGCGAAGGACATGTCATCATGTATGCGGACACGATGACTCAATCTATGCAACGTGCCATCGATGAAACTGCTCGCCGTCGGAAAATCCAGATGGCCTATAATGAAGAACATGGTATTGTGCCTCAGACAATCAAGAAAGAAATCCGTGATCTGATTGCTGTGACCAAGGCAGTTGCCAAGGAAGAGGAGAAGGAAGTCGATATCAATAGCCTAAACAAACAAGAACGCAAAGAACTAGTCAAGAAATTAGAAAAACAAATGCAAGAAGCCGTTGAGGTGCTTGACTTTGAACTAGCAGCTCAGATTCGGGATATGATGTTGGAAGTCAAGGCGTTGGGGTAGGGGAATTTTATGAATATTTTAGTTATCAATGGACATCCTGATAAAGAAAGTTACTGCCAAGCAATTTTTCAAACGATTGTAGAAAACATAGACTCAAATAGACATGAACTTGAAATGATTAATCTTAATGCAGAAGAGTTTGATCCTGTTTTACGTTATGGTTACCGACAAAGAATGGAGGACAATCCGTTTATTCTACGCTCTCAAGAATTAATTCAGTGGGCAGATCATTTCATTTTTGTTTATCCTATTTGGTGGAGTAGTATGCCTAGTCTATTGAAAGGGTGGATTGATCGTGTTTTTACGCCAGGCATTGCATACTCTGCAAATAATCGAGGAAGCTTTATTTTGAATTACTTGAGAGGTAAACAGTTCAAAAAGTTATTAAAAGGAAAAACAGCTAGTATCTATGCAACTTCTATGGCACCAACTTGGTGGTACAAAGTATTTTCAGGTCCGATTAACATTCCAGACAGTTATGGAATATCAGTATTAAAGAATGCTGTATTGAATCACTGTGGCATAAAAACAAAGAGGGTTTCAATCTTGGGAGAGTTAGGCCGTGAAGTAAATACAAGTTCAACAAGACAAAAATTTCTACAAAAAGTAGCAAAGGAAGTCAGGGTGTTGGATTAAGGAAAAGAAAGTAAATGACGGTTATTATCAAATCAATGGAAACTCCTGAAGAGATAGAAGGTAAATCCCTCGTTCACTGGCAAACGTGGAGAGAGGCTTATGATGACCTTTTGCCTGAAGAATTTCAGGAGACAATGACATTAGAAAGGTGTCGATTCTTTAGTAAAAAGTATCCAGAAAATACATTGATTGCGATGGATGGTATGAAGGTAGTTGGTTTTATCAGTTATGGCAACTTTCGTGATGAGACTATTCAAGCTGGCGAAATTATTGCCTTATATGTTTTAAAAGACTATTATGGAAAAGGCATCGCACAAAAGTTAATGAAAGTAGCTTTGACTGCTCTTGATCATTTTTCTGAAATTTTCTTATGGGTATTGAAAGATAATAAGCGAGCCATTGCTTTCTATCAAAAAATGGGTTTTACTTTTGATGGACAAGAAAAAATACTTGAACTTGGAAAGCCTATAAAGGAAAAACGAATGGTATTTTATTCTAAATAATTTTAAAAAGTAGAATCTAGAATCTCTGGTACCAAGTCTGAAAATTTAATAAATTAGAAAGCGAGAAAATATGTCCCGTTCCCAATTAACGATTTTAACAAACATTTGTCTGATTGAAGACCTCGAAACTCAGCGCGTGGTTATGCAGTATCGCTCTCCTGAAACCAATCGCTGGTCTGGTTATGCCTTTCCTGGAGGTCATGTAGAAAATGGCGAAGCTTTCGCAGAGTCTGTCATTCGTGAAATATATGAAGAAACAGGGTTGACTATCCAAAATCCTCAACTTGTCGGTATTAAAAATTGGCCTCTGGATACAGGTGGGCGCTATATTGTCGTTTGTTATAAGGCGACTGAGTTCTCTGGTAGCCTTCGCTCTTCAGATGAAGGAGAAGTTTCTTGGGTGCAAAAAGACCAGATTCCAAACTTGGATCTGGCCTATGATATGTTACCCTTGATGGAGATGATGGAAGCTCCTGACAAATCTGAATTTTTTTACCCTCGCCGTACAGAAGACGATTGGGAAAAGAAAATTTTCTAGTCTTTTACTAAATAACCGAGCTGATCCAAGGCCTCCTCGATATAGCGGAGGTCTTGTTGTGTTTCAGCTTCGACTAGGTGGTAATGGATGCCATCTGTCAATTCAGACAGAGGTCTAAAGTCAGAATGCTCGACTTGTTCTAGAAAATGCTGAACATCTCGGCGACAAGACAGTTTAAGCAAGGTTTCAATTTCTCCATAAACGGGATGGTCAATCAAGGTATTTTGAACACGTCCACCATTATCTACGATAGCAAGGAGTTCTTGACCGATTTCTTCAACTTCATGTTTCACTTTGAAAAGTTTGTGGACGTATGGATTGACATCAACTTGCTTATAGACGTAGCCACGATTAGTGGATAGGATAGGAGCGCCATCGGCTCTCAAAATTGCAATGTCCTGTACAATGACCTGGCGTGTAACATGGAAATGTTCAGCTAAACTTTGGCCATTGAGGGCTTTAGGAGCTTCTTTCAAGAGTTGGAGAAGGGCTTGTTTGCGATCTTTTATCATAGTTCTTCCTTTTAACGGCGTTTTCGAAGCACTTTATAGACAGCTAGTGCTAATGTATAGTCTACCATACTATGGATAATTGTACCAAATCCAACTAGCACAAATAGAACATAAAACATATTTTCTACATTGGTACCGGAAGTTGCATAAAAAACGACACAAGCTAATACTTCAGCAAGGGCATGGATAAGTGCTAAAACAAAGTTAAAAATCCAGGAAGATTTTGGTTTATCTAGTGTATCGGGGAATTTTTGTAGGTAAAGAGCCCCCAAAGTCCCAAAAAAGATATGGGAAAAAGCTCGAAAAACGATAACCATGGGATAGCCAGCCATCAAAAATCCAAAACTAGAGGCTAGGATGACAAAAACAGCCATCAAGGGCGACAAGAACATAGCGATAAAAATAGCGATGTGGCTTCCCAAAGTGTAAGAAGCAGGTGGAATGACAATCTTAAAAGGCATAACAATTGGAATCAAAATCGCAATAGCCGTTAAAAGAGCAGTCATTGTCATAAATTGTGTCTTTTTCCGTGTATTCATAAGAATCTCCTTTTTATCTGTATATACACTAGTATAGTACAATAAACAAGACAATAAAGCAAGAATTTACTTAAGTTTATAGGTCGTTTTTTAGTTAAAAGTTAGTAAAGATTTCACTAAAAAGAAACTGTATAGAGCAAAATCTCCACCTTCAAGCATGAAAGCGGAGATTGTTTTTATTTTTTCAAAGTCTGTAGTCTTGGAACAATGGCTAGGGTTAGAACTGCGGAAATGACTAATTCAGCAATCGAATTTGTTGAGATAACGGTTGCTAGGAGTTTTTGGATATTACCATCAAAAACATTTCCAAAAAGGTAGAAAATTCCACCAAGTACAAAGACTGTGTTGGTAAGTGAACCAAGGGCACCAGCTAAAATAAGACCAGTTTTATTTTTCATCAGTTTATAAACTAGATACGGAGTCAAACCAATCAAAATACGTGGGACAATGGCAATGATAGCTGAGTAGATGTTTCCGTTTGGTACGAATGGTGAGAAGAGGTAACTTGTCGGTAGAATCGTAATTGTATTAACCGTCAAACTAAGTAGCCCCATCAAAAATCCAAGTGTAACCCCAACGCGTGGACCGTAAATAATGCTGGCAATAATGACAGGAATATGAACGATGGTCGGTTTGATTGGAAATGGAAAAAGGTTAAAGATAAGTGAGCTCAGAAAGTGTATCACGAGCATGGTTGCAAAAAAGATAGCAATGGGTGCAATATTAGAGCGTTTTTTCATCGAGAGTTTCCTTTATTCTTTCTAAAATAATTGTGAGGTCAGCTAAAGCTCCTCGTCCATGGTCGCCACAAGCTAGTAGGGATTCCTTAGGAGCAATCAGCTGATAGTCGTAGCTTTCTAATGTTTTCAGATTAGCCTGAGTTGCTGGATGGTCATACATTTTTGTATTCATAGCTGGTGCGATGAGTTTTGGGATATGACTTGGCAAGGCTAGAGCCGTACTGGTCACCATGTTGTCCGCAAAGCCGTGAGCTAGTTTTGCAATAGTGTTAGCTGTTGCAGGGACTACGATAAATAAATCCGCCTTTTTTCCAAGTTCGATATGATTGACTTGATCAGGATAGGGTTCCTTCATGGCATCCAAGTGGACGGAATTCCGTGAGAGTACCTGTAGTGTCAAAGGTTGGATAAACTCTGTAGCAGCCTGGGTCATTAAGACAGTGACTTGATGACCTTGTTTTTTTAGAGAACTGACTAAATCTGCCGACTTGTAAGAGGCGATTGAGCCCGTTACAGCCAAGAGAATATGTGCCATAGCTTTCCTTTCTATGAATGATAGGCTTGAATTTTTTTAAGGAGGAGTTCTGCAATTTCTTCTTTAGTCTGGACTGTTTGAAGCTGATCTTTTTCAACAAAGATTGCACGATGCTGGTTCGCTGAGATTTGAGTGAGGTCATTTGCGATAATCAAGTCTGCTTGGTTTTTGATAAGACTTTTTCTAGCAATGTCAACCAGATAGTCTTCGTTAACATCAACCAGCAGTTTGAAACCAATCAGATGAATAGCAGGATTCCACTCCTTGACTAGAGAGATGATTTTGGGTGTCTTTTTTAGGAACAAAACCTGAACCTCGTCAGTTGAAGAAATCTTAGCTTGATGATTTTGCTTGCTTAAAAATTCTTCTAGATTAGAGCTAGCCTGAACTTCCTCCAGCCCTGTCATATAGACAGGAGTGTAATCAGATACGGCCATTGAGTGAATCAAAACCTGATAATCTGCAACACGTTCTTTCATTTCCAGAAGAAGGTTCTTGGTATTGTTAATTTCTCGAATGCTTAGGTTGGGATGGGCTTCTGGCTTCACGGCTCGTTTTGTTGTTATCAAACAAACTTCATGCCCTGCAGCAAGCAAAGTTTCTGTGATGATTTTGCCCAAGCGACCTGTGGAATGATTAGTGATAGAGCGGACGCTATCAATAGCTTCACTGGTACCGCCCGATGTAACTAAAATTTTCATAGCACTATTGTACACAAAAATAAACGGTAAGTAAAATGAAAGTGATAAATTTTTGGTAAAAACGAAGATTTACTATAGTTTCAAACTATAAAGCCATATAAAATTTAAGAAAGGACTATAAAAACCCTAAAAACAGGGATATTTACGAACGTTTAGAGAGTTTTGGGATGTTAAAAATCTTGTTTTGTGATATAATGAATTATCATATAAGAGGTTAGAGGAGTTTTGAATGAAAACAGATATTGAAATCGCACAGAGTATTGAGTTGAAACCAATCGTTGATGTTGTAGAGAAACTTGGTATTTCTTACGACGATTTGGAGTTGTACGGAAAGTACAAGGCTAAGCTCAGCTTTGATAAAATTCGTGCAGTTGAGAGCAATCCAGTTGGAAAATTGATCTTGGTTACTGCCATCAATCCAACACCTGCAGGTGAAGGAAAATCAACCATTACCATTGGTCTGGCGGATGCCTTGAATAAAATTGGCAAGAAAACGATGATTGCTATCCGCGAACCATCTCTTGGTCCAGTAATGGGGATTAAGGGTGGTGCTGCTGGTGGTGGGTATGCCCAAGTTCTCCCTATGGAAGATATTAACCTTCACTTTACTGGAGACATGCATGCCATTACGACTGCCAATAATGCTCTTTCTGCTTTGATTGACAACCACTTGCACCAAGGGAATGAGCTGGGAATTGACCAACGTCGTATTCTCTGGAAACGTGTAGTGGACTTGAATGATCGTGCTCTTCGCCATGTGACCGTTGGACTTGGTGGCCCTTTAAATGGTATTCCTCGTGAGGATGGCTTTGACATTACCGTTGCTTCCGAAATCATGGCAATTCTTTGCTTGGCAACAGACATCGAGGACTTGAAACGCCGCTTGGCTAATATCGTTATCGGTTATCGCTATGACCGAACACCTGTTTCTGTTGGTGATCTGCAGGTTGAAGGTGCTTTAGCATTAATCTTGAAGGATGCTATTAAGCCAAACCTAGTTCAGACAATTTACGGTACACCTGCCTTTGTACACGGTGGTCCATTTGCCAATATTGCTCATGGATGTAATTCAGTCTTGGCAACTACAACAGCCCTTCACTTGGCTGATTACACAGTTACTGAAGCTGGTTTTGGTGCAGACCTTGGTGCCGAAAAATTCCTTGATATTAAGACACCAAACTTGCCAACATCTCCAGATGCAGTAGTTATTGTTGCAACCCTTCGTGCCCTTAAGATGAATGGTGGCGTGGCTAAAGATGCTCTGACAGAGGAAAATGTGGAGGCAGTTCGTGCCGGTTTTGCTAACTTGAAACGCCACGTTGAAAATATCCGTAAGTTCGGTATTCCAGCAGTTGTGGCCATTAACGAATTTGTATCTGATACAGAAGCTGAAATTGTAGCCTTGAAAGAACTTTGTGACTCAATCGATGTACCAGTTGAATTGGCTAGTGTCTGGGCTGATGGTGCAGAAGGTGGAGTAGCACTTGCCGAAACAGTTGTCAAAACCATCGCTGAAACCCCAGCTAACTATAAACGTTTGTATGACAATGACCTTTCTGTCCAAGAAAAGATTGAAAAGATTGTCACTGAAATCTACCGTGGTAGCAAAGTGAACTTTGAGAAGAAAGCTCAAACACAAATCGCTCAAATCGTTCAAAACGGTTGGGACAAATTGCCAATCTGTATGGCTAAAACTCAATACAGTTTCTCAGATAATCCAAATGCACTTGGAGCACCTGAAAACTTTGAAATTACTATTCGTGAATTGGTACCAAAATTAGGTGCAGGCTTTATCGTTGCCTTAACTGGCGATGTCATGACCATGCCAGGCCTACCAAAACGTCCAGCAGCTCTCAACATGGATGTTGAAAGTGATGGAACAGTATTAGGTTTGTTCTAGTATATTGAAATTGACTTTATACTCTTCGAAAATCTCTTCAAACCACGTCAGCTTCACCTTGCCGTACTCAAGTACAGCCTGCGGCTAGCTTCCTAGTTTGCACTTCGATTTTCATTGAGTAATAAATGAGTTTGGAGATTTTAATCCAAGCTCATTTTTTATCTAGATATAAGGAGTCGTCTTCTAGACGCAACCAGTCTAGGTAAAGATATTTTCCCTGATTTCTGATATAATAGAAACATTGACTTCAAGAGTAAGGAAGAGAAGATGAACGCATTATTAAATGGAATGAACGACCGTCAGGCTGAGGCGGTGCAAACGACAGAAGGGCCCTTGTTGATCATGGCGGGGGCTGGTTCTGGAAAGACCCGAGTTTTGACCCACCGTATTGCTTATCTGATTGATGAAAAGCTGGTCAATCCGTGGAATATCTTGGCCATTACCTTTACTAACAAGGCTGCGCGTGAGATGAAAGAGCGTGCTTATAGCCTCAATCCAGCCACTCAGGACTGTCTGATTGCGACCTTCCACTCCATGTGTGTTCGTATTTTGCGTCGTGATGCGGACCATATTGGCTACAACCGTAATTTTACTATTGTCGATCCTGGTGAACAGCGAACGCTCATGAAACGCATTCTCAAGCAGTTAAACTTGGATCCGAAAAAATGGAATGAACGAACTATTTTGGGGACTATTTCCAATGCTAAGAATGATTTAATTGATGATGTGGCTTATGCTGCTCAAGCCGGGGATATGTACACACAAATCGTGGCTCAGTGCTATACGGCCTATCAGAAAGAATTGCGTCAGTCGGAGTCGGTTGACTTTGATGATTTGATTATGCTGACCCTGCGTCTCTTTGATCAAAATCCTGATGTTTTGACTTACTATCAACAGAAATTCCAATACATCCACGTTGATGAGTACCAAGATACCAACCATGCCCAGTACCAATTGGTCAAACTCTTGGCTTCGCGCTTTAAAAACATCTGTGTTGTTGGGGATGCGGACCAGTCTATCTACGGTTGGCGTGGTGCTGATATGCAGAATATCTTGGACTTCGAAAAGGATTATCCCCAAGCCAAGGTTGTCTTGTTAGAAGAAAACTATCGTTCAACTAAAACCATTCTCCAAGCGGCCAACGAGGTCATTAAAAACAATAAAAACCGCCGTCCTAAGAATCTCTGGACCCAGAATGCGGATGGAGAACAAATCGTTTACTATCGTGCCAATGATGAGCTAGATGAGGCTGTATTTGTAGCCAGAACTATCGATGAACTTGGTCGGAGTCAAAACTTCCTTCACAAGGATTTTGCAGTTCTTTATCGTACTAATGCGCAGTCCCGTACTATTGAGGAAGCCTTGCTCAAGTCAAATATTCCTTATACCATGGTTGGCGGAACCAAGTTCTACAGCCGTAAGGAAATCCGAGATATTATCGCTTACCTCAATCTTATTGCCAATTTGAGTGACAATATCAGTTTTGAGCGTATTATCAACGAACCGAAACGTGGAATTGGCCCAGGTACAGTTGAGAAAATCCGTGACTTTGCCAATATGCAAGACATGTCCATGCTAGATGCTTCAGCAAACATTATGTTGTCTGGCATCAAGGGGAAGGCAGCCCAGTCTATTTGGGATTTTGCCAATATGATTCTGGATTTGCGGGAGCAACTGGACCAGTTAAGTATTACTGAGTTGGTTGAAGCAGTCCTAGAAAAAACAGGTTATGTCGATATTCTTAATGCCCAAGCGACCTTAGAAAGCAAGGCTCGGGTAGAAAACATCGAGGAGTTCCTTTCTGTAACGAAAAACTTTGATGACACCTCTGATGGGCCAGAAGAGGAAACTGGTCTGGACAAACTAAGTCGTTTCTTAAATGACCTGGCCTTGATTGCTGATACAGATTCAGGTAGTCAGGAGACATCAGAAGTTACCCTAATGACCCTGCATGCTGCCAAAGGTCTCGAGTTTCCAGTTGTCTTTTTGATTGGGATGGAAGAAAATGTCTTTCCGCTTAGTCGCGCGGCTGAGGATCAAGATGAATTGGAAGAAGAACGCCGTCTGGCCTATGTAGGAATTACGCGTGCAGAGAAAATTCTCTATCTGACAAATGCCAACTCGCGCCTGCTTTTTGGTCGTACCAACTACAACCGTCCGACTCGTTTTATTAACGAAATCAGCTCAGACTTACTTGAGTATCAAGGTCTGGCTCGTCCTGCAAATTCAAGCTTTAAGGCATCTTATAGCAGTGGCGGCCTTGCCTTTGGTCAAGGAATGAGCTTAGCCCAGGCCCTTCAAGACCGTAAACGCAGTGCGGCTCCAAAGACTATCCAGTCAAGCGGTCTCCCATTTGGTCAATTTACAGCTGGTGCAAAATCAGCTTCTAGTGAGGCAAATTGGTCCATTGGTGACATTGCTCTCCACAAGAAATGGGGAGAGGGAACTGTTCTGGAAGTTTCAGGTAGCGGTGCTACGCAGGAATTAAAAATAAATTTCCCAGAAGTAGGTTTGAAAAAACTTTTAGCTAGTGTAGCCCCAATTGAGAAAAAAATCTAATTTTCCATCCTTCTCACGAATAATAAAGTGAGGAGGATTTTTATGTACAGTATTTCATTTCAAGAAGATTCACTATTACCAAGAGAAAGACTGGCCAAGGAAGGAGTCGAAGCGCTCAGTAATCAAGAGTTGCTAGCTATTTTACTCAGGACAGGAACACGTCAAGCTAGCGTTTTTGAAATTGCCCAGAAAGTTTTGAACAACCTTTCAAGCCTAACGGATTTGAAAAAAATGACCCTGCAGGAATTGCAGAGTCTGTCTGGTATCGGGCGTGTTAAGGCTATAGAATTACAAGCTATGATTGAACTGGGGCATCGTATTCACAAACATGAAACTATTGAGATGGAAAGTATTCTCAGCAGTCAAAAGCTGGCCAAGAAGATGCAACAGGAGTTGGGACATAAAAAACAAGAGCACCTGGTGGCGCTCTATCTCAATACTCAAAATCAAATCATCCATCAACAGACCATTTTTATCGGCTCAGCTACTCGTAGTATTGCTGAACCACGTGAGATTCTTCACTATGCTATCAAGCATATGGCGACCTCTCTTATCTTGGTCCACAATCATCCTTCAGGAGCGGTAGCCCCTAGCCGAAATGATAATCATGTCACTAAACTTGTAAAAGAAGCCTGTGACCTGATGGGGATTGTCCTCTTGGACCATTTGATTGTCTCTCATTCTAATTACTTTAGTTATCGTGAAAAGACGGATTTAATCTAAAGTTCATTTACGACATAGTCAAAGAGGTTTTTATCCTTGGGGCGATTTTCAAATAGAAATTCTGGGTGCCATTGGACACCGAGAAAGGCAAAATCATCCGTACTCATGACAGCTTCAATGATACCATCTTTAGGATCATGAGCCGCAATCTTTAAATTTGGTGCTAAATCTTTGATGCTCTGGTGGTGGAAGGAGTTGATATGGGAAATTTCTCCATAGATTTCTCGAAGAACAGTATTTGGTTCTGTCATCAAGCGTTGAGTTGTGTACTCGGCAGAACAATCTTGCCAGTGGTCTTCGATATCTTGATACAAAGTTCCACCCATGGCAACATTAAAGAGTTGAGTCCCACGGCAGACGGAGAAAATAGGCTTTTTCTGGTTAATAGCTTCCTTGATGAGGGCCAGTTCAAAGATATCCCTTTGAAGGTGATAGTCATCGCTATCGATGGTTTTTGGTTCACCATAGAATTTTGGATCAACATTTTGCCCACCTGTCAAGATGAGCTTGTCAATCAAACTA
>CAJNCK010000001.1:300000-394086 GCA_905221245.1 bacterium | reverse complement strand
GCGCTTGTTGAAGCTGAAGTACTTGCTGATGTACTTGCACTTGTTGAGGCTGAAGTGCTAGCTGAAGTACTTGCGCTTGTTGAAGCTGAGGTACTTGCTGACGTACTTGCACTTGTTGAAGCTGATGTACTTGCTGACGTGCTAGCCGATGTACTTGCGCTTGTTGAGGCTGACGTACTTGCTGATGTACTTGCTGATGTACTTGCACTTGTTGAAGCCGATGTGCTTGCTGAAGTGCTTGCGCTTGTTGAAGCTGAGGTGCTTGCTGATGTACTTGCGCTTGTTGAAGCCGATGTGCTTGCACTTGTCGAAGCTGAAGTGCTTGCTGATGTACTTGCACTTGTTGAAGCCGATGTGCTTGCTGAAGTGCTTGCGCTTGTTGAAGCTGATGTACTTGCTGATGTACTTGCACTTGTTGAGGCTGACGTGCTTGCTGAAGTACTTGCGCTCGTTGAAGCCGATGTACTTGCTGACGTACTTGCACTTGTTGAAGCTGAGGTACTTGCTGACGTGCTAGCCGATGTACTTGCGCTCGTTGAAGCTGAGGTGCTTGCTGACGTGCTAGCCGATGTACTTGCGCTGGTTGAAGCTGATGTACTTGCTGAAGTACTTGCGCTTGTTGAAGCAGATGTGCTAGCTGATGTACTTGCGCTTGTTGAAGCCGATGTACTTGCTGACGTACTTGCACTTGTTGAGGCTGATGTACTTGCGCTTGTTGAAGCTGAAGTACTTGCGCTCGTTGAAGCCGACGTACTTGCTGAGGTACTTGCACTTGTTGAAGCCGATGTACTTGCTGAGGTACTTGCACTTGTTGAAGCTGAAGTGCTTGCTGACGTACTTGCTGACGTGCTGGCACTTGTTGAAGCCGATGTACTTGCTGATGTACTTGCGCTTGTTGAAGCTGAAGTACTTGCTGAGGTACTTGCGCTTGTTGAAGCCGACGTGCTTGCTGACGTACTTGCGCTCGTTGAGGCTGATGTGCTTGCTGACGTACTTGCGCTTGTTGAGGCTGAAGTACTTGCTGACGTACTTGCGCTCGTTGAAGCTGAGGTACTTGCACTTGTCGAAGCTGAGGTGCTTGCTGATGTACTTGCGCTTGTTGAAGCCGATGTGCTTGCTGAAGTGCTTGCGCTTGTTGAAGCTGAAGTACTTGCTGATGTACTTGCACTTGTTGAGGCTGAAGTGCTTGCTGATGTACTTGCGCTCGTTGAAGCCGATGTACTTGCTGATGTACTTGCGCTGGTTGAGGCTGAAGTGCTTGCTGACGTACTTGCGCTTGTTGAAGCTGATGTGCTTGCTGACGTACTTGCGCTCGTTGAAGCCGATGTACTTGCTGACGTACTTGCGCTGGTTGAGGCTGATGTGCTTGCTGACGTACTTGCTGACGTACTTGCGCTGGTTGAGGCTGATGTGCTTGCTGAAGTACTTGCGCTCGTTGAAGCCGACGTACTTGCTGACGTACTTGCACTTGTTGAAGCTGATGTGCTTGCTGAGGTACTTGCGCTCGTTGAAGCCGATGTACTTGCTGAGGTACTTGCACTTGTTGAGGCTGACGTACTTGCGCTGGTTGAAACCGATGTACTTGCTGACGTACTTGCGCTGGTTGAGGCCGACGTACTTGCGCTTATTGAAGCGGACGTACTTGCTGAGGTGCTTGCCGAAGCTGACTCAGAACGATATTTCTTGTCTGAAACAGTTTCATCTTGACCATAGACCGTTGGTGCATACGGTTGACTACCAGATGTTACTTTAGCATTATCTTTATAATAAACTGTTGCAACACCATTCTCACTTACGTCAATGCTAGAAATACGATCCCGACCGTTTGGAGTCACTTTATCATGAGCTTTTCTTATTTGTTCACGAACGTTTTCCTTATCAGTTTCTGTTAAGTGATTTTTATCCTTAACTTCTGTCAGATTAATAGCAGGCTTCTTAAACAAGTTTTGCAACTGATCTTGCTGAATTCGAATTTCTCCTACATCAACAGTGTTGTCATTAGGATCTGTAGCAGTGAGCCAACGTCCCCAGGTATTCCCTGATTTCCATGCAAGATCTTTATTAGCAACCGCATTAATAGTAAATGTGGTCTGGTCATCATTGGTTAAAGTATTGATAATATTTGTGATAGGACCAGTTCCCCACTCAGGTCTGTTTTCGAAGAAATCTGTCAAATCTTTTCTATTACCAGAAACCTTTAAGGTAACTAATTTACCACTGTTATCTTTACCTGTATAAGTAATCTGGATTTTATCTCCAGCATAGAACAAATAGCGACCATTGCCATCTCTCTTAGGCTCTTGACCATTTACCGTTACAGTATAAGTAATTGTTGGTTTCACACGTTCACGAGTAATCGAACTTGTCGTTACTTCTGAATCAAGACCAGCAACTGTAGATTTAGCTGTTACATCACCTGTCGGAAGAAGACCGTTATTGCCGTCGTAAGCTTTTTTCAGGTCAGTAGGTTCAAATGTCACGCTTGTTTCATTGTCTTTAGCAGTCTTAGTAAATGTATGGCCTGCCAATGTCAACGTAACGAGTGCTCCAGGCGTTACATTCGTAACAACGATCGAACGATTTGGCAAACCACCCGTTTCATTAGTAGAACCTACTGAGATAACTGGCGCTTGTGGATTTACTCTCACAGTAACAGGGACATTTTGTTTAACTCTGACACCTGTTGAGTCTGCAGGCAACTCTACCTCCACTTGTTTAGTAAATGTTCCAACTTCCGTAAGTGACGGCGCACCACCAACCCACTTGTAATTAGTGTTTGTTGCGTTAAAGTCTGGAGTTCCTTCTAATCTCGTAACCGCTTCTTTAGGATTTGCTACAGCTTGTTTATAACCAGCTTCATCCGTCTTGTTTTGTGTGAAAACGTAAGAACGATCTGATCCAAATTTATAAACATCATGAACAACATCAACAGTTTTACTTAGTTTAGTAGTATCACCTGCACCAGTACGACCAACAGGATAAGTAAAGGTGACTTGGTAATTGTGTCGACCTGTTTCTGCTGTACTAATCGGTGAATTTGCTACAGCCTGGCCATTTTTTCTCCAAGTTTGACTAGCTCCACTTGGGTAATCACCGTCTCCTTGCTTGTTGACATAATCATGCCATAAGTTACCATTATGAGGAGCTGTACCTTGAATATCATTCACAGGTCCTTTAGGGGCAATCGTAGCCAAGACCTTATAGTTGACCGTCACATCATCGGTTGAACCATCCGAATAAGTAACACGCGCAACAGCACTCTTTGTCCCAGTAGTCGAATTGTCAATCGTATTCGTCCATTTAACCGTCGCTCCTGCAGGCAAAGCTTTTCCACCTTCAAGTTGAACAAAGTTAGCTGCATTTCCCAAATCCGCTGCTGTTTCACCCGCATAGGTATAAATGGTGTCTACTTTAGAAACCGCATTATACTTATCCGTTTGATCCTTAACAACAAACTTGATATAACCTTCGTTATTATCAGTACTATTTGATGTATTCTGGTTATCCGTAGTTACGAGTTTACGTTCAACAGATGTCCCTTTTTGTACACTTTTGTTCAGTGTACCTGTCAAGGTAATCGTAGCATTGGCTTGGTTCGTAGTAGAAGTGATTGGATTTGAACGAGTGACACCAGTCAAGGTACCATAGTTAGAAGCATTACCATCCGCACCTCCAGATGTCGTAGTCAATTTCAATGAATTGATTTTTCCAGAGTCATCCGTCGCTTTTAGAGTAATATTGACTGGTTCATTACGATAAAGATAGATTTCTTTCGTTGCCGGATTGTCGTAAGGAATGACTAACTTAGGACGTTCGTTGACTGTTACTGACTGTGGAATGTCATCACTCTTCGTTCCGTCCTTGTAGACTATTTTTGCTGTACCATTGTCTTGAACTTCAATATCCTTTATTCTGAAGGTCTCTTGATTGTTTTTAGCATAAATAGCAGCCTTAACCGCTTTCTTCTCAAGCTCCGTCAGGCTATTCTTATTTACTACAGGCGTAAACTCAGGGTTTTTAATTGTAAATTCTGGTTCATGTTTGTAACGCTCATTCAAAGGACGTTGCTTGATAAAGAAGTTCCCTTTATTTGCATCCCCAGCTTGAGTATAGTTACCAGCCTTATCCGTTGCAACAGCATTTCTACGCCAGTGATTGCCTGTAGAAAATTCCAAGTCATCCTTCATGTGTCCTGTAGCGGTAATTCGAGCTGGACTAGATGTTGTCGCAACGATTTCGCCATTAGGGTCTGAAAGAGAAGTGGCCGTACCAGTCCCGTATTTATCGTCCACAAAGATATTACTTGCCATTTCAGAAGCAGGTCTGAAATTGTCTGATTCTCGAACAAGTTTAAATTCTCTCAATTTGCCCTTGTTATCAGTCGCAGTCATATCAATTGTGAAATCATCACCCGCATAGATATAGTAATAATTGTTACCGTCACTACCTTTTTCTGGAGCAACAGTCTTTCCACCATCACGTGTCACCGATACAGAAACATTAGGAATTTCTTTTTCCTTCTCTAAAGAAGCATTGATGACACTTGTAGAACCGTCACGATAAGTAACCGTGATGGTACCATCTGTTGCAACGTCAATTTTAGATTTGGTACCAGGGTATGACAGCGTAAAACTACCATCTGGATTAGTCGTTTGACTTGCCTCAGCAATATTTGGAGCAAGATCTCCATTTTTTGATAAATCAGTTAAATTCGATTGTTTTCTAACAAAATTATTATAAACTTCCTTAACTTCATCTGGTGTCAAATGGTCCAAATCAGAAACCTGAACAGTATCGCCACTTTGGATATCATGACGTTCGTTGAAACCTTTGATATAGTAGCCTACATTAGCAGCAGCTTGGGCACCAGAATAATTAGTTCCTACAAAACGATAAACATATGTTTTTCCAACTTCAGCTGAAGCATTGTTTCCACCAACCGTTCCCTCCAATCGAGCAGTTACAGCTGGTCTGTCTAATCGTTCATTATTGTTAGGACCTAGATATCTCACCCCAGGAATTACATCACGATTCTCGATGTTCATATACTTAACGCGGCCTGAATTAGTATTTACTCCTTCTAAACCTACGTTATCTCCAACAACATCACCATTAAAAACTTCTTTATAGGCAGTAACATTAAAACGGAATGTTGAGTTGGTATTCGTATTGGTAGTCTGCTGTCTATAACCCGTCGGAACACTTGCCGATTGAACTGCCGAACCATTCCCTGGAGTATTTTCATAAATAGGAGCAGAACTTACTTGAACCTGCATATTGGCAGTTGCAGTCGGAACATTATTATCGTATTTAACTCTTACTACAACTTGTCCCTCTAAATTCCGGTTTTGGTCATGACGATAACTAAAACCTGCCTCTGAACCATGTGCATATGTTTTTTCCATTGAACTACCGTTAAAGGTCGCACTTTGGACATGTCCACCTTTACCGACTTCGATTTTTACACCGACATGACTCAAAGCACTATCAGCATGGACATTCATAGTGTAAGTAGCGATACCAGTAGCCTTATCAAAAGTAGCAGTTGGACTACTTACATTCATACGGCCATCGCCCTGCTGAGGAGCCCAACTTGCTCGAAGAGAAGCATCGCGCAACATCGGTTTCCCATTTCGTGCATCACGCGCACCTGAATGGGCTCTCAAAACAGCATTGGCAATGGAATTACGAGCTACGGTTGCTTTTTGCACCACTGCTGTTAAATCACTAGTCGGGTCAGCCAAAGCTTTTTCAATCTCAGTTACCGCAGCGTTGACCTTAGTGATAGCTGAGTCAGTATTTGGTAAGCCAACAGCTTTAGCTAGGTACTCACCCATCTCAGCTGAAAGTTTTGTCAACTTCTTACGATTTTCGTCCTGTTGCTTAGCTGAAACTTCCGCTGTTGCGATAGCGCCAGCAGTAACTCCTACAATACTAGTCGTGGTAGAAGTTGATTGAGCAGCACTCGCACTAACCTTCCCATCAATTTCAGTTGCCTTTAGTAGAGCAGAATCAATTTTAAGGCCAGTTGATTCTTTTGATACAGAAGCATCTCGGTCAGTTGCTGTCGCAGAAGTGTTCTGTTCACCCGATAGACTAGCCACCAACGAGAAACTACCCGGCTCACCTGTTGATTGACTAATACTAGTAGAGTTGCTGACAGAGGCACTTGTCGAAGCACTATTAGAAGTACTTGCTGAGACACTTGCAGAAGTGCTCATCGAAGCACTGGCTGACGAACTCTTAGATACAGATTCTGACATCGAAGTGCTTTCGCTCAAAGAAGTAGACAAGCTAGCAGAATTCTCTGAATTACTTACTGATGTCGTACCCAAAACTACTGTATCATTTGTGACCAAAAGATCGGGATTTTCTAGTGTTTTTTCCACAGCTACTGCTTCATTTGCAAACACTTTTGTTTGAGTAGCCACAGCACCACCTAAAACAGCCCCAGTAGCCGCAAGACCTTTTATGATATCCAAACCTGTAATAGAAGGATTCACTTTATCTTCTACTACTTCTGTCATGACTTGAGTCGTATCTACACCGCCACGCAAGACCTTGAACAAACCAAAAAGAGAGGTTGAAGCTCGCAACCAATGTTTTCCTGATTTGATTAACTTATACCGCGTCACTCGGTCGGTTTCTCTATACTCACCTTTCTGACGTCTAAAAAACATATTCTACCCTTTCGTTACATAATCAAGTGGACAATTCACCCGATTCTAATCATACTTTAATAGTATACTCCAAGCGCAAACGATAGTCAAGATATTATGTTGTTTTTTTCAAAAAAAATACGGGGCTTCAAATCTATTTACATATGGAAAGACCTTCTCTATGATAGGAACCCCTCCAAAAATTCAAACCTGTTTTAACATTCCCTTCATCTAAATTCATACTATAAAAATAAAATTATAATAGAGACCGTGACGTCAACAAACTTACCTCCCGGAGCGTTCTCATATTTCATATTTTAAAAACAAAAAAAGCTGTGAATCATGACATCCACAGCAGTTACCGATTTTTACAACACGACACGGAGTTTTACAAATCGATTCCATTTGTAAAACGTAGTTAGTGAGGCAGTTAGGTCATACACTATCTAATCGTTACGACGTAAAGTTTTACGAATCGATAATATTCGTGGACTTTGCCTAGTGAAGCGTTTAGGTAGACCGCCATAGCGGTTACCGTCAAATGACAGCAACTTTATGTTGCTAGTCATTTGTAACGATTTACATCTTTTCCTCCAACTCTACATCTGGATACTTGTCCGCAAACCAGCGGAGGGCAAAGTCATTTTCAAAGAGGAAGACTGGCTGGTCAAAACGGTCTTTGGCTAAGATATTTCGGCTTGATGACATCCGTTCATCCAAGTCCTCAGGCTTGATCCAACGAACGGTCTTTTTACCCATTGGGCTCATGACAACTTCAGCATTGTACTCGCCTTCCATTCGGTGCTTAAAGACTTCAAACTGGAGTTGACCAACAGCACCCAGCATATACTCGCCTGTTTGGTAATTCTTATAAAGCTGAATGGCTCCTTCTTGCACCAATTGCTCGATTCCCTTGTGGAAGGATTTTTGCTTCATGACATTCTTAGCAGAAACTTTCATGAAAATTTCAGGAGTAAAGGTTGGCAGTGGTTCAAACTCAAACTTGTTTTTTCCAACTGTCAAAGTGTCCCCAACCTGATAAGTACCTGTATCGTAAACCCCGATAATATCACCTGCCACGGCATTGGTCACATTCTCACGACTTTCCGCCATAAACTGGGTAACATTAGACAGTTTGGCGCCCTTACCAGTACGAGGCAGGTTGACACTCATGCCACGCTCAAATTCACCCGATACGATACGGACAAAGGCAATACGGTCACGGTGACGAGGGTCCATGTTAGCTTGGATTTTAAAGACAAATCCTGAGAAATCCTTGTCATACGGATCCACAATTTCACCGTCCGTTTTCTTGTGTCCATGTGGTTCTGGAGCAAACTTGAGGAAAGTCTCAAGGAAGGTCTGCACACCAAAGTTTGTCAAAGCTGAACCGAAGAAGACTGGTGTCAATTCTCCAGCCAGAATCGCTTCCTCTGAAAACTCATTTCCAGCTTCATTTAAAAGTTCAATATCATCCTTGACTTGCTCGTAGAAAGGATTGCTGCCAAAAAGCTTGTCCCCATCTTCTAGACTGGCAAAACGCTCATCACCCTTGTAGAGCTCCAAGCGTTGGTTATAGAGGTCATACAAGCCTTCAAAGGCTTTCCCCATCCCGATTGGCCAGTTCATCGGATAGCTCGCAATGCCCAAGACTTCTTCCAATTCTTGCAAGAGATCCAGTGGTTCACGACCATCACGGTCTAGCTTGTTCATAAAGGTAAAGACTGGAATACCACGGTGTTTCACAACCTCAAACAATTTCTTGGTTTGAGCCTCGATACCCTTGGCAGAGTCCACGACCATGACCGCAGCATCCACCGCCATCAAGGTCCGATAGGTGTCTTCTGAGAAATCCTCGTGCCCTGGTGTGTCTAGGATATTCACACGCTTGCCATCGTAGTCAAATTGCATAACAGATGAAGTAACAGAAATCCCACGTTGCTTCTCAATATCCATCCAGTCAGACTTGGCAAAAGTTCCTGTTTTCTTCCCTTTTACCGTACCAGCCTCACGAATCTCGCCCCCAAAGTAGAGCAACTGCTCAGTGATGGTTGTTTTCCCCGCGTCCGGGTGGGAGATGATGGCAAAGGTACGACGTTTCTTAATTTCTTCTTGAATATTCATAAGTTCTCTTTCTTTGATTCTCTATTTTTCTTGGTTCAATAGCTAAGAATGATTTCTACATTGGATTTTACCATTCCTTTCAACACTCCATTATATCGAAAATCTATAAGTTTTTCAATTGCTCATAGGATGGCAAAAGTAAGCTAGAGTACTGATTTCACCTTGTTTCTCTTTTTCCACCGTTTTTTGAACAAGAAATCAAAAAGAACCAGAGCCAGTGAGAGGATGACAGACACAAGTAGGTACTTTAGCCACAAGGGGGCATTAGGAATAAAAGGGGTCTTATTTAATAAACCATAATTCCCTCCCGTTAACTGATTAACACCAACTAGAAAGAGATTGAGGATAAAGGTATAGGCTACAATCATATATTTCTTGAGCAGGCTCTTATCATAGTGATTCATCAAATAGATCAAGGAGTTCACCAAAAGAGCATAGTGCCCAATCAAAAATGAAAAACTGGTGATATGGGGGAAGTCATAGGGGTCAAAAACGGGGTAAACCAGTGCAAAGACCGCTCCACTTGCTCCTAAGAGGGCAAAGTACTGCTTGCTTTTCCATTTATCAGGCAAGAAAACCACCGCAAACATAGCTAAACGGCAATGATAAAATGGTAGACTATTAGAAAAGGGAATCCCAAAACCAACATACCAGCCATATAGGGCTAGTAACTGGAGGATCTGAATCCCCTTAAATAAGCGAACAAATTTCGGATTTTTGTGATAAGCAAGTGCCCCATAAATACAAAGCATTAAGACAAGCATCATAACCCCATACCAAAAAAGTGAAATGGGAGGAGGGACTGTCTGAGTTCTGGTGATAAATTGATGGAACATGTTTCTATCCTAACTCTTATTTTTTCTTTTTTCTAGTTTAACTATTATAGCGAATTAAAAACGATTTTTCAATTTCTATTTCTTTTCAGTTCCCCCTCCCTTATTTATAGGAAAATATGGTAAAATAGAACAGACTAAAAATCATCATTTCACGAAAGGATGCAAGATGAAAATTACGCAAGAAGAGGTAACACACGTTGCCAATCTTTCAAAATTAAGATTCTCTGAAGAAGAAACTGCTGCCTTTGCGACTACCTTGTCTAAGATTGTAGACATGGTTGAATTGCTGGGCGAAGTTGACACAACTGGTGTCGCACCTACTACAACCATGGCTGACCGCAAGACTGTACTCCGCCCTGATGTGGCCGAAGAAGGAACAGACCGTGATCGCCTGTTTAAAAATGTACCTGAAAAAGACAACTACTATATCAAGGTACCAGCTATCCTAGACGATGGAGGAGATGCCTAATGACTTTCAACAATAAAACCATTGAAGACTTGCACAATCTCCTTGTCTCTAAGGAAATTTCTGCAACTGAATTAACACAAGCTACACTTGAAGATATCAAGTCTCGTGAAACAGCTATCAACGCTTTCGTTACCATCGCTGAGGAGCAAGCTCTTGCTCAAGCCAAAGCTATTGACCAAGCTGGAATTGACGCTGATAATGTCCTTTCAGGAATTCCGCTTGCTGTTAAGGATAACATCTCTACAGACGGTATTCTCACAACTGCTGCCTCAAAAATGCTCTACAACTACGAGCCTATTTTTGATGCGACAGCCGTTTCCAATGCAAAGGCTAAAGGCATGATTGTCGTTGGGAAAACCAACATGGACGAGTTTGCCATGGGTGGTTCAGGTGAAACTTCACACTACGGTGCCACTAGAAATGCTTGGGATCACAGCAAGGTTCCTGGAGGTTCATCAAGTGGTTCAGCTGCTGCCGTAGCTTCTGGTCAAGTCCGCTTGTCACTTGGTTCTGATACTGGTGGTTCTATCCGCCAACCTGCCGCCTTCAACGGGATCGTTGGTCTCAAACCAACCTATGGAACAGTTTCTCGTTTCGGTCTCATTGCCTTCGGTAGCTCATTAGACCAAATCGGACCTTTCGCACCAACTGTTAAGGAAAATGCCCTCTTGCTTAACGCTATTGCCAGCGAAGATGCTAAAGACTCTACTTCTGCTCCTGTCCGCATTGCCGACTTTACTTCAAAAATCGGCCAAGACATCCAGGGCATGAAAATTGCTTTACCTAAAGAATATCTTGGCGAAGGGATTGACCCAGAAGTTAAGGAAACAATTCTTAACGCAGCTAAGCACTTTGAAAAACTTGGTGCTATCGTTGAAGAAGTCAGCCTTCCTCACTCTAAATACGGGGTTGCCGTTTACTACATCATCGCTTCATCAGAAGCTTCCTCAAACTTGCAACGCTTTGACGGTATTCGTTACGGCTATCGTGCAGAGGATGCGACTAACCTTGATGAAATCTATGTAAACAGCCGTAGCCAAGGTTTCGGTGAAGAAGTGAAACGCCGTATCATGCTTGGTACATTCAGTCTTTCATCAGGTTACTATGATGCTTACTACAAGAAAGCTGGTCAAGTTCGTACCCTCATCATCCAAGATTTCGAAAAAGTCTTTGCGGATTATGACTTGATTTTGGGACCAACTGCACCAAGCGTTGCCTACGACTTGGATTCACTCAACCACGACCCAGTTGCCATGTACTTGGCTGACCTTTTGACCATTCCAGTCAACTTAGCAGGTCTCCCAGGAATTTCAATTCCTGCTGGATTCTCTCAAGGTTTACCAGTCGGTCTACAATTGATTGGTCCTAAATACTCAGAGGAAACCATTTACCAAGTTGCTGCTGCTTTTGAAGCAACAACAGACTACCACAAACAACAACCCGTGATTTTTGGAGGTGACAACTAATGAACTTTGAAACAGTCATCGGACTTGAAGTCCACGTAGAGCTCAACACCAATTCAAAAATCTTCTCACCTACTTCTGCCCACTTTGGAAATGACCAAAATGCCAACACTAACGTCATTGACTGGTCCTTCCCAGGAGTTCTGCCAGTTCTCAATAAAGGTGTTGTTGATGCCGGTATCAAAGCTGCTCTTGCCCTCAATATGGACATCCATAAAAAGATGCACTTTGACCGCAAGAACTACTTCTACCCTGATAATCCCAAAGCTTACCAAATTTCTCAGTTTGATGAGCCAATCGGTTATAACGGCTGGATTGAAGTCGAGCTAGAAGACGGTACGACCAATAAAATCGGTATCGAACGTGCTCACCTAGAAGAAGACGCTGGTAAAAACACCCACGGTACAGACGGCTACTCTTACGTTGACCTCAACCGCCAAGGTGTGCCTTTGATCGAGATTGTATCTGAAGCCGATATGCGTTCACCAGAAGAAGCCTATGCTTACCTAACAGCCCTCAAGGAAGTTATCCAGTACGCTGGCATTTCTGACGTTAAGATGGAAGAAGGTTCTATGCGTGTGGATGCCAATATTTCTCTTCGCCCTTATGGTCAAGAGAAATTCGGTACCAAAACTGAGTTGAAGAACCTCAACTCCTTCTCAAATGTTCGCAAAGGTCTTGAATACGAAGTTCAACGTCAAGCTGAAATCCTTCGCTCAGGTGGTCAAATCCGCCAAGAAACACGTCGTTACGATGAGGCTAACAAAGCAACTATCCTCATGCGTGTCAAGGAAGGCGCTGCTGACTACCGCTACTTCCCAGAACCAGACCTACCTCTCTTTGAAATCTCAGACGAGTGGATTGAGGAAATGCGGACTGAGTTACCAGAGTTTCCAAAAGAACGCCGTGCGCGCTACGTCTCTGACCTCGGCTTGTCAGACTATGATGCCAGCCAGTTGACCGCAAACAAAGTCACTTCTGACTTCTTTGAAAAAGCTGTTGCCCTTGGTGGCGATGCTAAGCAAGTCTCAAACTGGCTCCAAGGAGAAGTTGCTCAGTTCTTGAACGCTGAAGGTAAGACACTGGAACAAATCGAATTGACACCAGAAAACTTGGTTGAAATGATTGCCATCATCGAAGACGGCACTATCTCGTCTAAGATTGCCAAGAAAGTCTTTGTCCACCTAGCTAAAAATGGTGGTGGCGCGCGTGAATACGTGGAAAAAGCGGGTATGGTTCAAATCTCCGATCCAGCTGTCCTGATTCCAATTATCCACCAAGTCTTTGCGGATAATGAAGCAGCCGTTGCCGACTTCAAGTCAGGCAAACGTAACTCAGATAAGGCTTTCACAGGCTTCCTCATGAAAGCAACCAAAGGCCAAGCCAACCCACAAGTCGCCCTTAAACTTCTTGCACAGGAATTGGCCAAGTTGAAAGAAGATGAATAACAGACTTTTTATATACCTTTTTCTATTTTAGAAAGAAGAAAAAATGAACAAATTTTTACGATTGCTATTTGTTTTAGTCATCATCGCTATGCTAGGCGCTTCTATACTACAAATTTTCTTTCCATCATACATGGGAAGTCACTCCGGGTATGGAATCTCTGCTGGTTGGCAACGAGAAATTGGAATATGGAACCTAGCTGTATTGATTCTTATTCTCGGTGTCAATATTAAGTACGATTGGTTCTATCTACGAATCGTGCTTCTCGCTCTCATCTTCGGTGGGATTGGAATAGGAACAAATCACTTAGTCAATTTTATGGAGTATCATTATTCTGTAAATGCTATCGGTGCTTTCGAAAATTACTTGCTAGCGACGGGGTGGATTGTAGGGTGGCTCATTGAACATCATTCCATAAAGAAGATAACTGCTAGTAAATAACGACAAGTATATCTTAGATAATTTTTAAAGATTATAATATAGTTTAATAATCATTCAAATTAAGAAATCTATCTTTTCATTAGCCTCAATCCCATATCCTTCTTGAAGAGCTCAGCTACGACCAAGAAAGTCTTTGTCCACCTAGCTAAAAATGGCGGTGGCGCGCGTGAATGCGTGGAGAAAGCAGGTATGGTTCAAATCTCAGATCCAGAAATCTTGATTCCAATCATCCACCAAGTCTTTGCGGACAACGAAGCTGCTGTTGCCGACTTCAAGTCAGGCAAACGTAACGCAGATAAGGCCTTCACAGGCTTCCTTATGAAAGCAACCAAAGGCCAAGCCAACCCACAAGTCGCCCTTAAACTCCTTGCCCAAGAATTGGCGAAGTTGAAAGAAGATTAATATGTAAAAGAAACCAGCCCTGAGGTTGGTTTTTTTTCGCTCCTACCATCTCCCAATAACTATTTTGGCTTTATTTCCAGAAGATTTTATGGTAAAATGAAGAGTAATAATATTTATTAAAGAGGTAAAAACATGATTGAAGCAAGCAAATTGAAAGCTGGTATGACATTTGAAACTGCAGACGGAAAATTGATCCGTGTTTTGGAAGCTAGCCACCACAAACCAGGTAAAGGGAACACAATCATGCGTATGAAATTGCGTGATGTCCGTACTGGTTCTACATTTGACACAAGCTACCGTCCAGAAGAAAAATTCGAACAAGCTATTATCGAAACTGTTCCAGCTCAATACTTGTACAAAATGGATGAAACTGCCTACTTCATGAACACTGAAACTTACGACCAATATGAAATTCCAGTCGTAAACGTTGAAAATGAATTGCTTTACATCCTTGAAAACTCTGATGTGAAAATCCAATTCTACGGAACTGAAGTAATCGGTGTAACTGTACCAACTACTGTTGAATTGACAGTCGCTGAAACACAACCATCTATCAAAGGTGCTACTGTTACAGGTTCTGGTAAACCAGCAACTATGGAAACTGGACTTGTTGTCAACGTTCCAGACTTCATCGAAGCTGGACAAAAATTGATCATCAACACTGCAGAAGGAACTTACGTTTCTCGTGCCTAATCTCTAGAAAGAGGTCATTCTATGGGAATTGAAGAACAATTTGGCGAAATCGTTATCGCTCCACGTGTACTTGAAAAAATCATTGCCATCGCAACTGCTAAAGTTGATGGTGTCCACTCATTTTCAAATAAATCCGTATCTGATACCCTATCAAAACTCTCTCTTGGTCGTGGCGTCTACTTAAAAGAAAGCAATGAAGAGCTAACTGCTGACATCTATCTCTACCTTGAGTACGGTGTGAAAGTACCAAAAGTGGCTCTTGCTATTCAAAAAGCAGTCAAAGATGCTGTCCGTGATATGGCTGATGTGGAACTTTCTGCTGTTAACATCCATGTTGCAGGAATCGTTCCAGATAAAACACCAAAACCTGAGTTGAAAGATCTATTTAACGAGGACTTCCTCAATGACTAGTCCATTATTAGAATCTAGACGCGAACTTCGTAAATGCGCTTTTCAAGCTCTTATGAGCCTTGAATTCGGCACAGATATGGAAACAGCTTGTCACTTTGCCTACACGCATGACCGTGAAGATGCAGATGTGCAAATCCCTGCCTTTCTTCTAAACTTGGTTTCTGGTGTTCAAGCTCAGAAAGACGAGTTGGATAAACAAATCAACCAGCACCTCAAGTCAGGCTGGACAGTTGAACGGTTGACCTTGGTCGAAAAAAACTTACTACGCTTAGGAATCTTTGAAATCACATCATTTGATACACCTCAGCTGGTAGCAGTCAATGAAGCTATTGAACTTGCTAAGAATTTTTCAGATCAAAAATCAGCCCGCTTTATCAATGGACTGCTTAGTCAATTTGTAACTGAAGAATAGTAAATAGAAAAAGTGTTTGACAGACATCAAACACTTTTTTCATTGCCTCCCATTATCTTAAAAAGTGGTAATAGACATAATTATAAACAAAAATCCAGAGGGGGGTTGCATGGTTGAGAAAGTTAAAAAAACTATGGCAGAGAATCGTTAATCTAAGATTATCGGTAGAACGATAAACAAGGGCGAAAAAGAGACCAATCACACTATAATATAATAAACTAATCGGGTCTCGATGAGATAGTATCAAATGACTGAGTCCAAAGATCAGGCCTGATAGGATGACATCTAAATAATACTTTGACTTAGGAAAGAAGGTATTCATAAAATACCCTCTATCAAGAGTCTCCTCAAAAATAGGACCGATGATTACAGGCAGGACAAAAGATAAGATAGTCGATAAAAAAGTTGGTTGTCCATTTGAAAGAACAACGGTAAAATACTCATCATGAATATTCCTATGATTAATCAAATGAGCATAGCGTGCCCAAAAATTACCGAGAATCTGATAAACCACATAACCTGAAAATAAGTAGAAGACAAATGACCAGTTCCATCTCTTTTTCTCAAAGATAAAGAGCATCTTTTTCTTTTTTAACCACCAAGTTAATAGAAGGAAACTTCCTACTAATCCCATTGTTAAAATAAGAGAATAGACATCAGCGCCTAACCCTAAAATTATCGTCACATACAATCCAATTGTTTGTGGTAAATAGGTAGATAGTAAAATAATAAGCAAAAATATGCCAAATTGTCTTAGTTTCTCTATGTTTCTCATCATACTTTTTTTGAAAGATTATCCTGCTCGGAAGCCATACTTCCAAGCATCCCTATAAGAATTAAGCGCCCCTTGCCCCATATAAGGAGCAAAGTCTCTATAATATAACCATCTTCCTTCACCATCTTCCCAAACAGCAAAACCACCTGAAGTTTGCTCTAAGTCCTCATTTGAAAGAACTGTAAATGTTTCTGTACCTGTCATATCAAGTACCTCCTTAAAATAAATTTTTGTAAGCTTACATCTACAGTATACATCTTTTTTGTCTATGTTATTAATCTTCCCCTCAACTGTCAATTTTTCGGTCTGAACTGCATTTTTCTAAAAAAATGAGACCTTTCTAGTCTCATTTAGTCATTTTTAGTATTTTCTAAATCGTTGATAACGCTCTTCCAACAACGCTTCTAACGGTTTTTGCGAAAGTCTAGCTAGCTCAGCTTGAAGTTCTTTTTTAACATTCTTAATCAGTTCTTTGCTAGAAAGTCCTGCTTCAGAAATCACCTTATCTACCACGTCCATTTCTAACAGTTCATGCGAAGTGATTTTCATCAGTTCTGCCGCTTCCATGGCACGACTGCCGTCCTTCCATAGAATGGAAGCAAAGCCTTCTGGACTGAGAATAGCATAGATAGAATTTTCCAGCATCCAGACACGGTCTGCGACTGCTAGAGCCAGAGCACCACCTGAACCACCTTCACCGATAATAATGGCGATAATAGGAACTTTCAGGTCACTCATTTCCATGAGATTGCGAGCGATAGCTTCCCCTTGACCACGTTCTTCCGCTCCCACACCAGGATAGGCACCTGCAGTATTGATAAAGGTCACAACGGGACGGCCAAACTTTTCAGCCTGTTTCATCAACCGTAGGGCCTTGCGGTAACCTTCTGGATGCGGTTGTCCAAAATTCCGTTTGAGGTTATCTTGTAAACTCTTTCCTTTTTGGATACCAACCACTGTTACAGCTTGATTTCCAAGCCAGCCGATACCACCAACAACTGCACCATCATCTCGAAAAGAACGATCACCATGTAATTGGATAAATTCATCAAAAATGCCTGTCGCAAAGTCCAAGGTTGTCAAGCGACTCTGCTCACGCGCTTCTCTGACTATTTTTGCAATATTCATCTAGGACTCCCTCCGTGCAATCTGACTAGGCTAGCAATCGTATCTGGTAAGTCTCTTCTTTTGACAATAGCATCCACAAAGCCATGTTCCAATAGGAATTCTGCCTTTTGGAAATCCTCAGGCAAGCTTTCACGAACCGTGTTTTCAATCACACGACGCCCAGCAAAACCGACTAAACTCTGTGGTTCTGCTAGAATGATATCGCCTTCCATAGCGAAAGAAGCTGTCACACCACCTGTCGTTGGATCTGTCAAAATGGTCAAGTAAAAGAGACCAGCATTTGAATGCCGTTTAACTGCTGCAGAAATCTTGGCCATCTGCATGAGACTCATGATTCCTTCCTGCATACGGGCGCCACCAGAGGCTGTGAAGAGGACAACTGGCAATTGTTCGACAGTCGCATACTCAAATAAGCGAGTGATTTTTTCACCTACAACCGTACCCATAGAAGCCATGATAAAGTTAGAATCCATAATCCCAAGAGCCACAGTTTGACCTTTTATAAGAGCTGTTCCTGTCACAACGGCTTCATCCAGACCTGTTTTTTCACGCATAGCTGCTAGTTTCTTTTGATAACCAGGGAAATGCAAGGGATCCTTGCTTTCAATCCCTGTAAATAATTCCTTGAATGTTCCCATATCAATCGTTAAAGCCAAGCGTTCTTGGGCAGAAATACGAAAGGTATAGCTACAGTGCGGACAAATACGCTCACTTCCCAGATCCTTCTGATAGATGGTATGCTTACAACCCGGACACTGGGAGAATAATTCATCTGGAACCTCTGGCTTAGCTTGAGGTTTTTCCCTAACCGAACGATTGGGATTGATTCGAATATACTTATCTTTTTTACTAAATAGAGCCATTGATTCCCCTTTTCGGTTTAAACTCTTGAAGTCATTTTATTCTTTTTCTTGATATTTAGGTAAGAAGGTTTCCATCAAGAAGGAAGTATCGTAATCTCCAGCAATGACATTGCGATCTGAAATGAGGTCAAGCTGGAAATCTGCATTAGTCTGCACCCCTTCAATCTCTAATTCATAGAGGGCACGTTGCATTTTCATCAAGGCATCAAAACGATTTTCGCCGTGAACGATGATTTTGGCAATCATACTATCATAATAAGGTGGAATGGTATAACCTGGATAAACTGCTGAATCCACGCGCAAGCCAACTCCACCACTCGGCAGATAGAGATTGGTAATCTTACCTGGACTGGGAGCAAAGTTAAAGGCTGGATTTTCTGCATTGATACGACACTCGATGGCATGACCGCGTAGGACAATATCTTCTTGCTTAACAGACAAAGGCTGACCTGCCGCAATGCGAATCTGTTCCTTAACGATATCCACACCTGAAACAAACTCTGTTACTGGATGCTCTACTTGTACACGTGTATTCATTTCCATAAAATAGAATTTGCCACTGGCTTCATCAAGAAGAAACTCAATGGTCCCTGCATTTTCATAACCAACAGACTCTGCAGCTCGAACAGCAGCAGCACCAATTTCATGACGCAGCGTTTTTCCGATTGCAATCGAAGGACTTTCTTCCAAAACCTTTTGATTATTCCGTTGAAGAGAACAATCCCGTTCACCTAAATGAATCACATGTCCGTGTTCATCTCCTAGGATTTGAACCTCAATGTGACGAGCTGGATAGATAACCCGTTCTATGTACATGGCACCATTGCCATAATTGGCCTTGGCTTCACTAGACGCAGTTTCAAAGGCGGAAACGAGGTCTTCTGGTTTTTCAACCTTACGAATCCCTTTACCGCCTCCACCTGCTGAGGCCTTGAGCATAACAGGATAGCCAATTTTTTCAGCAACAATCAAAGCTTCCTCAGAGTTATGCACTTCTCCATCTGAACCTGGAATGACAGGCACGCCTGCTTTAATCATCTGAGCACGCGCATTGATTTTGTCTCCCATCATATCCATGACATGACCAGATGGGCCGATAAACTTGATACCAACTTCTTCACACATGGTTGCAAATTTAGAATTTTCACTGAGAAATCCGAAACCTGGGTGAATGGCTTCTGCCTCAGTCAAGACTGCAGCTGATAGAACCGCATTGATATTGAGATAAGACTCTGTTGCCTTGCCAGGACCGATACAAACTGCTTCATCTGCTAAAAGAGTATGAAGGGCTTCCTTATCAGCAGTTGAATAAACCGCCACCGTCGCAATCCCCAATTCACGCGCCGCACGGATAATACGAACCGCAATTTCACCACGATTGGCAATTAAAATTTTTCGAAACATGGAGAACCTCCTTAGTTCCCTATTGCAAAGGTAAGAGTACCACTGGCTGCAAGCTTGCCATCCACTTCAGCCTTTGCTTCAACCACAGCAATTGTACCGCGACGTTTTACAAACGTTGCTGTCATAACCAATTGGTCACCTGGTACAACTTGCTTCTTAAACTTGACCTTGTCCATACCAGCGTAAAAGACTAGTTTACCTTTATTTTCAGGTTTTGATAACTCCAAGACACCAGCTGTTTGCGCCAAGGCTTCCATGATCAGAACACCTGGCATAACTGGATATTGAGGGAAATGACCATTAAAGAAGGGCTCGTTGAAGGTTACATTTTTGATGGCAACAATGGTATCCTCGCTCACTTCCAACACACGGTCTACTAGGAGCATAGGATAACGGTGGGGAAGGGCTTCTTTGATTCCTTGAATATCGATCATTTGATACGTACCAATCCTTTACCAAACTCAACCATTTCTTCATTAGAAACGAGAATTTCCGTTACCACACCATCCTTAGGTGCTGGAATTTCATTCATGACTTTCATGGCTTCGATAATTACCAATGTTTGACCTTTTTTGACACTATCACCAACTGTGACGAAGGCAGGTTTATCAGGACCAGCAGCCAAGTAAGCCACCCCAACAAGTGGGCTCTCTACAACATCTCCCTCAGCAGCCATACTTGCTTCTGCTGGAGCTGAAACTTCTTCTGCCACAGTCTCTGCTGGAGCAGATGTAGGAGCTACTGGACTTGGTGTTGCTAGAACGGGCGCTGGAGCGACTTGAGCTGCAACTTCAGGTACAAGTCTAGCTTCATTCTTGCTAAACTGCAACTCATCCGTCCCATTTTTATAAGAAAATTCTCTCAAACTTGACTGGTCAAATTGAGCCATCAAGTCTTTAATATCGTTTAAATTCATACTTATTTATTCTCCCAACGTTTGAAAGCAAGAACTGCATTGTGCCCACCAAAACCAAAAGTATTTGAAATAGCGTATGGAATTTCTTGCTCCAAGCCTTGTCCATAAACGACATTGGCTTCGATATAATCTGATACTTCACTTGTTCCAGCTGTCATTGGTACAAAGTTATGACGCATAGCTTCGATTGTGACGATAGCTTCTACTGCACCCGCAGCACCCAGCAAATGTCCTGTGAAAGACTTAGTTGATGATACAGGTACTTCCTGACCAAGAACAGCTACGATCGCACCACTTTCTCCTTTTTCATTAGCAGGAGTTGACGTTCCGTGAGCATTGACATAGGCTACTTGCTCTGGAGAAATCTCAGCTTCTTCCAAGGCTAGTTTGATGGCCTTGATAGCTCCCTGACCTTCTGGATGTGGTGAAGTCATGTGGTAGGCATCACAAGTATTTCCGTAACCAACCACTTCAGCAAGGATAGTAGCCCCACGTTTTTCAGCGTGTTCAAGGCTTTCAAGAACTAACATCCCAGAACCTTCACCCATGACAAAACCATTACGGTCCTTATCAAATGGAATGGAAGCACGAGTTGGGTCCTCTGTAGTTGAGAGAGCAGTTAGGGCTTGGAAACCAGCAATAGCAAAAGGTGTGATAGAGGCTTCTGAACCACCTACCAACATAACGTCTTGGAAACCAAATTTAATTGAGCGGAAGGCATCCCCAATCGCGTCATTTGATGAAGCACAGGCAGTATTGATGGATTTACAAACACCGTTTGCTCCAAAACGCATAGCAACATTTCCTGAAGCCATATTTGGCAAGGCTTTTGGAAGGGTCAATGGTTTCACACGTTTTGGTCCTTTGTCATTTAGGCGAAGCACTTGATCTTCAATTTCTTTGATTCCACCAATACCAGAGGCCACAATAACACCAAAACGATCTTTATCAAGAGTCTCTACATCGAGATTAGCGTGATTGACAGCTTCTTGGGCTGCGTACAAGGCATACAAAGAGTAGTTATCAAAACGATTGGTATCTTTCTTTACAAAGTATTTATCAAAAGGAAAATCTTGGATTTCTGCTGCATTATGCACATCAAAGTCACTATGATCAAATTTTGTAATTGGACCAATTCCGATTTTTCCAGTTGTCAAACTATTCCAAAATTCTTCTGGTGTATTTCCGATTGGAGATGTTACTCCATAACCTGTTACTACTACGCGATTTAGTTTCATCTTTTTTACCTCCAGCTTCTGCTACATACTTAAGCCACCATCAATGGCAACCACTTGACCAGTTAGATAATCTTGGCCTGCTAAAAATACTGTCAAATCTGCAACCTGCTCTGCCTGCCCAAATTCTTTCATAGGAATTTGCGCCAGCATGGCATCTTTTACCTTGTCTGATAGAACTGCTGTCATATCGGACTCAATCATTCCAGGAGCAATAGCATTAACCCTGATATTGCGATTGGCTACTTCACGCGCCACAGACTTGGTAAAACCAATCAAACCAGCCTTAGAAGCTGCATAGTTAGCTTGACCGATATTCCCCATCAAACCGACAACACTAGACATATTAATGATAGCACCTTCTCTGGCTTTCATCATCGGTTTCAAGACTGATTGTGTCATGTTAAAGGCACCAGTCAGGTTAACCTTGAGAACTTTTTCAAAATCCGCTTCTGTCATCTTGAGCATAAGGGTATCTTGGGTAATCCCTGCATTGTTGACCAAAACATCTACTGAACCCAGCTCAGCAATAGCTTGATCAACCATACGCTTAGCGTCTGCAAAATCGGACACGTCTCCTGATATAGGAACCACCTTGACACCATAGTTTGAAAACTCGGCTAGCAAGTCCTCTGAGATTGTCCCACGACTGTTTAAGACAATATTGGCTCCTGTTTGAGCAAACTTATGGGCAATGGCAAGACCAATTCCACGACTCGAACCTGTAATAAAGATATTTTTATTTTTTAGTTGCATTCTTTTCTCCTGTTTTCTCTTGTATTTATGGGAGAAGGGATTACTTGTTTTCTAGCAAAGTTTCCAAACTAGCCTGATCTTCAACAGTGGCTAGTTTAGCTGTCTTATCAATTTTTTTGACAAAGCCTGACAAGACTTTCCCCGGTCCAATCTCGATAAAGTTAGTTACGCCTGCTTCTTGCATAACTGCAATACTTTCATAGAAACGAACTGGCTCTTTGACCTGACGCGTCAAGAGTTGAGCAATGTCTTCTTTTTGCATAACTGCAGCTTCTGTATTGCCAACTAGAGGACAAGTAAAATCTGAAAAACTTACCTGAGCTAGAGTTTCAGCTAGTTTCTGGCTAGCAGGCTCAAGGAGAGCGGTATGAAAAGGTCCTGAAACCTTAAGAGGAATCAAGCGTTTAGCTCCTGCTTCCTGCAAGAGTTCGACAGCTCGATCAACTGCTACCACTTCTCCACCAATCACGATTTGTGCAGGTGTATTATAGTTGGCTGGGGTAACTACTCCAAGTTCAGAAGCTTTTCGACAGACTTCTTCAATAACCTCTACTGGCGTATTGAGAACTGCTACCATCTTGCCAGAACCAGCAGGGGCCGCTTCTTCCATATAGGCGCCACGCTTAGCAACCAAAGCAACCGCTTCTCCAAAATCCAAGGCACCGCTGGCCACCAAGGCAGAATATTCTCCAAGAGACAAACCAGCAACCATATCAGGTTGATAGCCCTTTTCTTGCAATAAACGATAGATAGCAACTGAAGTTGCTAAAATAGCTGGTTGCGTATAGCGGGTCTGATTGAGTTTTTCTTCTTCTGTATCAATAAGATAACGCAAATCATAACCGAGTACCTGACTCGCTTGATCAATCGTTTCTTTGACAATCGGATACTGATTATAGAGTTCCCGTCCCATACCTAGATACTGGGCACCTTGACCAGCAAATAAAAAGGCTGTTTTAGTCATTTCTTACAACTCCTGCCCAACGAGAGGCTTCTTCTTGAATTTTCTTAGCTGCTCCGTAATACAAATCTTTTAGGATTTCTTCAACGGTTTCTTCTTTGGAAACAAGGCCTGCAATTTGACCTGCCATAACAGATCCACCATCCACATCTCCGTGAACAACCGCTTTGGCTAGAGCACCTGCTCCCATTTGTTCAAAAATTTCCAAATCTGGATTTTCTTGTTTAAAAGCATCTTTTTCAGCTTGTTCAAAATCACGAGTCAACTGATTTTTAATCGCACGAACAGCATGTCCAAAGTGTTGAGCTGAAATCGTAGTATCAATATCTCTAGCTTTTAAAATTTTCGCCTTATAATTTGGATGGGCATTAGACTCTTTTGCAACGACAAAACGAGTTCCAACCTGAACAGCCTCTGCACCTAGCATAAAGCCAGCTGCAACACCTTCACCATCCGCAATCCCTCCTGCAGCAATAACTGGAATAGATACAGCAGCAGCAACCTGGCGAACCAAGGTCATGGTTGTTAATTTACCGATATGCCCCCCGGCCTCCATTCCTTCTGCAATAACAGCATCCGCACCGATTTTTTCCATGCGTTTAGCTAGGGCAACACTTGGTACAACAGGAATAACCGTAATACCAGCTTCATGGAAACGTTCCATGTATTTGCTTGGATTTCCTGCGCCTGTTGTAACTACCTTAACCCCTTCCTCGATAACGAGGTCTACAATATCTTCCACAAAGGGAGACAAGAGCATGATGTTGACACCAAAGGGTTTATCAGTCAATGATTTGATTTTATCAATATTTGCCTTGACAACTTCTTTAGGGGCATTCCCCCCACCGATAATCCCTAGTCCTCCAGCCTTGGAAACAGCTCCTGCCAAATCACCATCAGCAACCCAGGCCATTCCTCCTTGGAAAATAGGATAATCAATGTTCAATAATTCTGTAATACGTGTTTTCATAGTGCCTCCATCGTTTCTTGCTTACGTAATAGTTCGATACCGTCATAATTTGACGATCAAACTATTGCCTAAACAAGAGGGAGCGGGTTTCCCTACTCCTTCTATTAATATTCTGTTTATTTTGTTTGCTCTTCAACGTAGGCAACCAAGTCACCAACTGTTTTCAAGTCATCTTCTGCTTCGATTTGGATATCAAAAGCATCTTCGATTTCTGAGATTACTTGGAACAAGTCCAATGAATCTGCGTCCAAATCATCAAAAGTTGATTCAAGTGTTACTTCTGATGCGTCTTTTCCAAGTTCTTCAACGATAATTTCTTGTACTTTTTCAAATACTGCCATGATAGGACTCCTTTAAAATAAATAGTTTTTTTATAACAATGTGTTCACCACATGATTACCTAAATTGTAAGAATGAGCGTGCCCCAGGTCAAGCCTCCACCGAAGCCTGATAGCAGAACAGTCTGACTACCATCTAAACGGATGAGGCCTTGTTCTACACACTCTGAAAGTAAAATCGGGATACTTGCTGCACTGGTATTGCCATATTCCATCATATTAGCTGGAATTTTATCTCGGTTAACACCGATTTTTCTAGCCATCTTATCCAAAATACGGTCATTAGCCTGATGAAGTAGCAGATAATCCAAGTTTGTCGCCTCTATAGGAGACTCATCAATAGTCTGTTTGATAGACTTGGCTACATCCCGAATAGCAAAATCAAAGACCGCGCGCCCATCCATCTTCAAAAATGAATCTGCATTTTCTTGATCTGAAAACGGAGAATGCAAGCCTGAATGTCCATAAGTTAGACACTCGCTACGACTCCCATCACTATTGAGACTCTCAGCCAAAAAATGCTCTTTCTCGCTAGCTTCTAGCAAGACTCCACCAGCACCATCTCCAAACAAAACAGCTGTTGATCGGTCTGACCAATCGACTGCTTTAGAGAGGGTTTCACTACCAATCACCAAGCCTTTTTGAAAGCGACCAGAAGCGATAAACTTTTCAGCAGTTGATAAGGCAAATACAAATCCACTGCAAGCTGCTGTTAGGTCAAAAGCAAAGGCCTTATTAGCACCAATATTGGCTTGGACACGAGCAGCTGTAGAGGGCATCATAGAATCTGGAGTAATAGTAGCTAGAATGATAAAATCCAGCTCTTCTCCTGTGATTTCAGCTTTTGCCATCAGTTTCTGAGCAACCTCTGTAGCCAAATCACTAGTAGATTCTGTTCTTGAAATATGCCTTTGTCGTATTCCCGTCCGACTTGAAATCCACTCATCATTGGTATCCATAATCTGAGCCAAATCATGATTTGTAACCACTTGCTCTGGCACATAATGAGCAACCTGGCTTATTTTTGCAAAAGCCATTATCTCAAATCCTCCAAAAATTGATAAAGATTAGTCAAACCTTTGCTCATAACCTCAATTTCTTGCTTACTCATACCATCAATGATTTTTTCAACCATGGCCTTATGGAAGCGTTTATGTAGCCTATGAACCAAGCGACCTTTCTTTGTCAAATGCAGATGCACTACACGTCGATCATGTTCTGAACGAATGCGTTCAATGTAACCCTTGCGTTCGAGATTATTCAAACTAGTCGTAACTGTCCCAAGAGTCACCATCAACTCTTTTGACACTTGACTTGGTGTCACATATGGGAATTTCCCAATCACATCAATCGTATGCATTTCTTTGATGGAGATATCCTTGAAACGACTACCCCTCAAGCTAACTTCCTCAATAACGAGGACATTGTTAAATATAGACGTTAAATATTCATTAATTCGTTGGTAGTCCAATCTTTCCTTCCCTCCTTTTCAAAAAAAACTTTTACAATCAAAACATTTGACAAAAGAATTATATCAAACTTCAAAGAATGGTGCAAGTATTTTTTTTATTTTCCTGTAAATTTAGGTCTTCTTCTCTCCGAATGAGCCCGAACTCCTTCTTTGAAATCCTCTGTTTTGGCTAGTGATTCCTGTAGATGCAGTTCTAAAGTAGCGTAATTCTGCCAGTCTTTAAATTGACTCTCCCAAACCAACTTCTTGATGGCAGCATAGGAATTAGCTGACCCGCGTCTCAATTTTTTAAGAAGCTGTTCTCTCGTCTTTTCAAGTTTATCAGCTTCAGAGACCCGATAAACAAGACCCCACTCCAGAGCTTTTTCTGCGGACAAAGCCTCACCTGTCATGGCTAATTGAGCAGCACGCGTCACACCAATACTTCGACTCAAGAGATGAATTCCTCCTGCATCCGGAGCCAAGCCAACTCCAACAAAGGCTTGGATAAATTTAGCCTTATCCGTTGCCAGACAGAAATCTGCAGCAACAGCCATATTTGCTGCGGCACCTGCAACAGCCCCATCAACCTCCATCAAGACAGGTTTAGCAATTTGCTTGATTTTATAAGAAATAGTATTGACCAATTCTGCGATTTTTGTCAATGATGGAATATCATCCTCATCCACCGCCCGCTTCATCTCTACTAAATCTCCCCCAACTGAAAAGACTTTGCCATTCGCGTTGATTAAGACAAAATGCACAGCCGGATCCTCTTCTGCCAAAGTCAGAGCTTCTAAAATCTCCTCACACATAGGAATATGAAAACCATTCGCGACCTCAGGACGATTCAAGGTAAGGATTGCCAAATCCTCTTCAAGCTGATAAATAATGTGTTCCATTTGAACTCCTTTTTATTTTATAAGCTGGTTAAATTATTTTATTTTCAAAGTATATCTTTTTTAAAATCAGAAAGCAAGAAAAAATCAACTGAAAGTGTCTCAGCCGATTAGAAAGGCTCGCTTTATACTAGAACGCATCTTATTTTCTTCATTGAAAAAAGACTTTCTTTCTGCTATAATCGTATAAAATACTTACTTTAGGAGTTCTTATGAAGGTTGTTAAATTTGGAGGTAGCTCTCTTGCCTCTGCTAGTCAATTAGAAAAAGTTTTAAACATCGTAAAAAGCGATTCAGAGCGTCGTTTTGTAGTCGTTTCTGCGCCTGGTAAACGCAATGCTGAAGATACTAAGGTTACGGATGCCTTGATTAAATACTACCGCGACTATGTTGCTGGTAACGATATTAGCAAGAGCCAAAACTGGATTATCGACCGCTATGCTGCGATGGTTAGTGAACTAGGTCTTAAACCAGCTGTGCTAGAAAAAATTTCCAAAAGCATTCGCGCCTTAGCCACTCTTCCTATTGATGAAAATGAATTTCTCTACGACACTTTTCTAGCAGCCGGTGAAAATAACAATGCTAAATTGATTGCTGCCTATTTTAACCAAAATGGGATTGATGCACGCTATGTGCACCCTCGAGAAGCTGGTATTGTGGTCACAAGTGAACCTGGTCATGCTCGAATCATTCCATCAAGTTATGACAAGATTGAGGAATTGACGAATGCAAATGAAGTCCTAGTCATTCCTGGTTTCTTTGGGGTTACCAAGGAAAATCAAATCTGTACCTTCTCACGTGGAGGCTCTGATATTACAGGTTCTATCATTGCTGCCGGTGTTAAGGCAGACCTCTATGAAAACTTTACAGACGTTGATGGTATCTTTGCAGCCCACCCTGGTATTATCCACCAACCACACTCGATTCCTGAGTTGACCTACCGTGAAATGCGTGAGTTGGCCTATGCAGGATTCTCAGTCCTTCATGATGAAGCTCTTCTACCTGCCTACCGTGGAAAAATTCCTCTAGTTATCAAGAATACCAACAATCCTGACCATCCAGGTACTCGTATTGTTTTAAAACACAGTAGTGATGAATTCCCAGTTGTGGGAATTGCTGGTGATTCTGGCTTTGTCAGCATCAACATGTCTAAATACCTCATGAACCGTGAGGTGGGATTTGGACGCAAGGTTCTGCAAATCCTTGAAGATCTTAACATCGGTTGGGAACATATGCCAACAGGTATCGACGATCTTTCAATCATCCTCCGTTCTCGCGAACTAACTCCTATCAAGGAAGAAGAAATCCTTCGTCAGTTGGTTCAAAAGGCTGAAGTAGACCATGCAGAAATCGAACACGACCTTTCTATCATTATGATTGTTGGTGAAAAGATGAAGAGCCATATCGGAGTAACTGCTACTGCGACACGCGCTCTATCTGAAAACAAGATCAACATCCAGATGATGTCGCAAGGTTCTAGTGAAGTTTCTATTATGTTCGTTGTCAATAAAGACCAAGAGAAAGCAGCAATCAAAGCCCTCTACAATGCCTTTTTCGGTGAAAGTAAGGAAGACTAACCATGGCCCAATCTCTTAACAAAACAGTGCTTCTCAATACAACAGGTACCTCCTACCTCTCTATAGCTGGGAAAGTTGGGAAATTTCTTGTCGGAGATCAGGCTCTGGAATTTTACCCAGATGTCAACGTCGAACAATTTATCCAAATTCCTTGGAGCCATATCAACCAAATTGGAGCCAATGTCACTGGGCGAAAAATCAGTCGCCACTTCGAAGTCTTTACAGACAGAGGAAAATTCCTCTTTGCTTCAAAAGACTCAGGTGCCATTCTCAAAATTGCTCGTGAAAAACTGGGCAATGACAAGGTCGTCAAGCTTCCGACCTTGATTCAAACCATTGGTCAAAAATTTAAAAATCTATTTGCAAAAAAGTAGAAACTTTAGTATAATCATAGCAACGGATAAGTAGGTTATCTTCTTCTTTCAGAAAGTCTGCGGGTGCTGCGAGCAGATAGGAGGGATAGGTGAAATTCTACCGTTAGTAACAATTGCATACACAATCAAGTGCACACCTGTGAAGTTGGATGGAACCGTGGCCCTGCCACTCCAACGCTTTGTCAGGTGTGCTTTTTTTACAAAGGAGTTCTTATGTTAGATATCAAACGTATTCGTACAGACTTTGATGCTGTCGCAGAAAAATTAGCTACACGTGGTGTAGATGCTGCTGTCTTGAATGAGATGAAAGAAATCGATGCTAAACGTCGTGATATTTTAGTCAAGGTTGAAACTCTCAAGGCTGAACGTAACACAGTTTCAGCTGAGATTGCCCAAGCTAAGCGTAACAAGGAAAATGCAGATGACAAGATTGCTGCCATGCAAACTCTATCTGCTGAGGTCAAAGCCTTGGATGCTGAATTGGCAGAAATCGATGCTAAATTGACAGAATTTACCACTACTCTTCCAAATATTCCAGCTGATAGCGTTCCTGTTGGGGCTGACGAAGAAGACAATGTGGAAGTTCGCCGTTGGGGTACTCCACGCGAGTTCGATTTCGAGCCAAAAGCTCACTGGGATCTGGGTGAAGACCTTGGTATTCTTGACTGGGAACGCGGTGGTAAGGTAACAGGAGCTCGCTTCCTCTTCTATAAAGGACTCGGTGCTCGTTTGGAACGTGCCATCTACAACTTTATGTTGGATGAACATGGCAAAGAAGGCTATACTGAAGTCATCACACCTTACATGGTTAACCACGATTCTATGTTTGGTACTGGTCAATATCCAAAATTCAAGGAAGACACTTTTGAACTCAGCGACAGCAATTATGTCCTTATTCCTACAGCTGAGGTTCCTCTAACAAACTACTACCGTGATGAAATCCTGGACGGTAAAGACCTGCCAATCTACTTCACTGCTATGAGTCCATCATTCCGTTCTGAGGCTGGTTCAGCTGGTCGTGATACTCGTGGCTTGATTCGTTTGCACCAATTCCACAAGGTTGAAATGGTTAAATTTGCCAAACCAGAAGAATCTTACGAAGAATTGGAAAAAATGACAGCCAATGCTGAAAACATTCTTCAAAAACTCAACCTTCCATACCGTGTCGTTGCTCTCTCTACTGGAGATATGGGCTTCTCAGCTGCTAAAACTTATGACTTGGAAGTTTGGATTCCAGCCCAAAATACCTACCGTGAAATCTCAAGTTGTTCAAACACAGAAGATTTCCAAGCCCGTCGTGCCCAAATCCGTTACCGTGATGAAGCAGATGGCAAGGTGAAATTGCTCCATACCTTGAACGGTTCTGGACTTGCAGTTGGACGTACAGTGGCTGCTATTCTTGAAAACTACCAAAATGCAGATGGTTCTGTGACCATCCCAGAAGCACTTCGTCCATACATGGGTGGAGCTGAAGTTATCAAACCATAAAAAATAAGGTTTAGCTATTTCTAGCTAGACCTTTTTTCGTAACCAATTCAGATAAGCGCCTAATACAAAGAATAAAATAATTAAACAAATAGCAGTTTCAGCCAGTACCAGATAATCCAGAAATGGAAGTTTCAAGATTCCCTGAGCCATCTTGAGCGAAGTAGCTGTGATAATGGTCGGGAAGGTGAGGGCTGAGAAGGCTGGTTGAAAACCTTGTTTTAAAATGTTGGGCAGACGAGTCAAAACAAAGAAAAAGAAGGATTGGGAAGCCAAGATCATGACAATCAAGACCCACGTTGGTAGGCTGGCACCTCCAACTCGAACCAGTGAGGCCAAGAGTAGAGAGAAAGGAGCACAGTAGATTCCTTCTTGTCCAAGCAAGGCTGGTGGGAGTGGATGTTTCTTTAAATCGCTATAAATAAGCGGGTAGAGATAGAAGGTCAAGAGAAAACCAAAACTCAAGGTCGCATAGGCAATTTCGATGATGCCTACAAGAGGATAGGTCAAGGCAGCCACTGCTATCCCCACATAAAGTACCGTCCAGCTTGGAGTAGCATTGACTCTCTTGCCTGGATAAGCAAACTTGATGGTGAAACCAGAAATCAAGGCCAAATCCAAGAGAAATGAAAACCACCAGAGCCCTTGCGCTACCAAAGGAAGATGAGGGAAGACGCGAAAAACATAGGTAGATAAAATCATCCCAGCCATAGGAAAAGTGGCCATCCCTGACAAAAGAGGGGGCTTGGTCAATTCTTGCTTGGTTTCCTTCCAATTAAAAAGATGCAAAATCAGAAAGTAAATCCATAAAACCAAACCTGATAAACTCAGTATATGTGACAGAACCGGCAACGTATCTAAAATAAGATTTCCAGCTCCTGCCAAACCTAGCAAACAACCAGAAAATACCAAGGGGAGTTTTTTCATCCTAACCTCCAATAATCATGTTAGTTTCAGTATAGCATAAAAGCGCTTAAATGAGGTGCTAAAAAAACGAAGTCCGATTATTTCAGACTTCATTTTACTCAGATATGAATTAGGCATAAGGTTGCAATTCTGGGTTAATTGGTGTATTGGCTAGGTTGTTGGCATAGTTACAGAGGCTTGCTAGGCTGACACCAAGAACCACATCCAAGGCATTTTGTTGGGTGTAGCCAGCTTCTAGAAACTCAGCTAAGGCTTCATCTCCTACACGACCCTTGGTATTGATTACCGCCAAGGTAAACTTAGCTAGGGTGTCCAATTTAGGATCTGTTTCAATTGGAGTACGATTGCGAAGGGCTTGAAGCAGATCATCATTCATCTGGATTTGTTTGATTGAAAAGGCGGTATGACCTGCGACACAGAAGGCACAACCATTGGTCACAGCTGCCGTGATTTGCACCACTTCGCGCTCAACAGGTGTCAGGCTGTTGCGACGGTTGATAGCTCCGACAGTACGGTAAGCCTCTAAAGCAGTGGGTGCATTAGCCAAGAGACCGATTAGGTTGGGAATATAGCCATTGTTATCTTTTTCTACTGTTTCAAGAATTTCTTTCACTTCTGCTGGTGCTGATTCTACTGTATGAATGGTAAATGTTGTCATCATAAGACCTCTTTTCATTTTGTTGAAACCTAGTCTATCACAGATTCTATACCGTGTATAATATATATTTTAAATTGCACCGATAGAAATTTTTTATGAAAGAAAAAAATCACACGCGATGTGTGATTTCATTATTTATTAAAATACTTTTTAGTTTCAGCAATAACGACCGGCGACAAGACTAAGAGGGCAATCAAGTTTGGCAGAGCCATCAAGGCATTGACAATATCTGCGATAATCCAAACCATATCCAACTCGATAAATCCTCCCAACAGAACCATGAGCACAAAGACCACACGGTAGAGCCAGATAAAGCGAACCCCAAAGAGAAACTCAAAACAACGTTCTCCGTAATAGTTCCAACCTAGAATCGTTGTAAAGGCAAAGAGCACAAGGAAGATGGTCAAAAGGGCAGGTCCAAAGTGTGAAAAGACTGTTGAGAAGGCTGACTGAGTCAAGGCAACCCCATTTAAGTCGCCACTCCAAACACCAGTCACCAAGATGGTCAAACCAGTCAGAGTACAGATAATGAGGGTGTCAATAAAGGTTCCTGTCATGGAAATCAAGCCTTGCTCTACCGGTTCATTTGTCTTAGCCGCAGCAGCTGCAATGGGAGCCGAACCCAGACCAGATTCGTTTGAGAACACACCACGCGCCACACCATTTTGAATAGCCATTCGAATGCTAGCGCCAGCAAAACCACCCACCGCAGCAACCGGACTAAAAGCGGATGTCAATATTAAAGCGATTGTGGCAGGGAGTTTGCCAATATTGAAGAAAATAACTGTAAGTGTCCCTAAAATATAGATGATGGCCATAAAAGGAACAACAGTAGTTGAAACCTTTGAAATAGACTTGAGTCCGCCAAAGACTGCAATCGCTACTAAGACAGACAAAACAAGAGCCGTGATAGCTGGCGAAATAGTCGTTGTATTTTGGATAGATTCTGTAATCGAGTTGACTTGGGTAAAGGTTCCGATTCCCAACAAAGCTACTAAGACACCTGCGATAGCAAAAAAGATGGCAAGTGGTCGCCACTTTTCTCCCATCCCTAGAAGGATATAGTGCATGGGACCTCCCGCCACTGCACCATGGTCGTCCTTGGTACGGTATTTGATAGCTAGTAGTCCTTCCGCATACTTGGTAGCCATCCCAAAGAAAGCCGCCATCCACATCCAAAAGAGAGATCCTGGTCCACCGACCTTGATAGCTGTCGCCACCCCGATAATATTTCCCGTACCAACTGTCGCTGCTAGGGCTGTACACAAGGCCGCAAAGCTGGATACATCGCCATGCCCCTTGTCCTTAGTAAAAATAAGCTGGAAGGCCTTGGGCAGACGCAAAACCTGCAAGAGGCCTAGACGGGCAGTTAGGTAAATCCCTGTCCCGACTAAGAGAATCAAGAGGGGTGGGCCCCAAGCAAAAGCATCAATTGATTTAAGCAATTCTAACATTTCCTTCTCCTATCTTTTCAACCCCAAAAGAAAGAGCACATGCAAGATACATGTACTCTGGAATGCTTAGATAAATGCTAAAAAGCGGTCTATCCTAGCTCTGTCCTTTTACCTGAGAGTTTGAGCAGTTGCCTGCCTTGCCCCTTCGGTGCCTTTGCGGTCTCTCCAGAGTTCCGTCCATTTACAGTCATGGAAAATCAAACGATTCTCCACTTCTATTAAACTTCATTCGGTGTTGGTATTTAATTGATTCTTATTTTACAAAAAATGTTGGCTTTTGTCAATGTTTTTATCAGTAAAACTTAATTCAACAGTTTTTACTGTATAAAGTCCAAAATACTGCTATCCTTTAAAAGTGACAATAGTCGCACCACTGCCTCCAGCATTTTGTGGGGCATAGCCAAAACTCTTGACGTGTTTGTTTCTTTGTAGGTATTTGGTGACACCTTCACGGATGACACCTGTTCCGATACCATGGATGATATCAACTTGTGCCATATTGTTAAGCAAGGCTTGGTCGATAAAGGCATCTAACTCATTCATGGCCTCTTCATAACGTTTGCCTCGAAGGTCCAGTCTGGCTTGTGGGCCACGACCAGAAGTTCGTTTCACGACATTGACCTGTTTCTTCTTGACTTGCTTTTCTTGCTGGGCTTGAAAAAGGTCAAACTCTTTCTCTTCCAAGGTCATCTTAATCAAGCCAACTTGGGCTTCCCAGCGGCCGTCCTTGAGTTGACTGGTCAAGGTGCCACGCTGTCCGTAACTGAGAACAACGATATCATCTCCCACCTTTGGAGCTCGTTTTTTCTTGGCCTTTTGAAGGACTTTGTTTTTAGACAAATCTACTTTTTCAGGAGCCAATTTTTTCAACTTGGCCTTGGCTTCAATAATTTCGTGGGGCTTGAGTTGAGATTTACTATGGAGATTCTTGAGAATCTGGTCACTTTCACTTAGGGCCATATCCACAATCTCCGCAGCCTGTTCACGCGCTTTATTGAGCTCCGTTTCCTTTTCACGATTGAGCTCGTTGTAAAGTTTTTTTAGAGCACGGTTCATCTTGAGATTTTCTTGCTCCACCTCACGGATATTGTCCAAGCGTTTACGACTTTCAAGCGTCTGCTCTTCCAGTTGCTCAATAATCCGGTTGACATCATTGTCCTGATCGACCTGCTGGCTAGCATCTCCTACGATAACTTCAGATAGTCCTAAACGTTTAGCAATTTCAAAGGCATTGCTTCGACCAGGAACGCCCTGCATAAAGCGATAAGTCGGACGTAGAGTTGCAGTATCAAACTCCATGCTGGCATTTTGCACAAAGGCTGTCTCAATACCGTAGGCCTTGAGTTCTGGATAGTGGGTCGTCGCCATGGTCTTGACTTGACGCAGACGAAGGTCTTCCAGAATAGCCATGGCAAGAGCAGCTCCTTCTTGAGGGTCTGTACCAGCTCCCAACTCATCCAAGAGTAAAAGTGAATGTTGGTTAACCTTGCCAAGAATATCCACAATATTGGTCATATGGCTAGAGAAGGTAGACAAACTCTGCTCAATAGATTGCTCATCGCCAATATCAGCAAAAATTTCTTCAAAAATACCAACACGACTTCCCTTATCTGCCAAAATCGGCAAACCAGATTGAGCCATAACCTGCGTCAATCCGAGAGTTTTAAGCATAATGGTCTTCCCACCTGTATTGGGACCTGTAATAACAATCGCTGTTAAATCTTGACCAAAATGAACATCATTTGCGACGGCATTTTTGACCAAAGGATGGCAGACATGGAGCAGTTGAATCTCCTGATTTTCTGACAGCTGAGGAACGACTGCTTGCCTTTCTTGGATAAAACGAACCTTGGCACGAATCAAGTCCAGATGGCCGATAATCCAAGCATCATTGGCAATCTCAGCCGCATGAGGGCGGACACGTTCAGAAATTTCTTGGAGAATGCGAAGCATTTCATAGCGCTCATCTGCTCGCAAACTAGCAATTTCTTCGCTCAGTTTGACCACCTCACGGGGTTCGATATAGACGGTATTTCCACTAGCAGAAATATCATGAACGACACCTGCAATCTTATTGCGGTAGGTGTTTTTGACTGGTAAAACCTGACGGCCATTTCTACTGGCAACAATCCCTTCTGTCAACATCTGCGCTTTTTGCTTGAGCAAGTCTTGTAAAACATCGCGTACCTGACTTTCGCTATCATGGATTTTCCGACGGATGCGCGCCAATTCTTCACTGGCAAAATTTTCAATGAAACCTGCATCATTAAAGGCCTGAAGATTTCCTTGTAATTGCGGAAAATCGTGTAATTTCTCAAACCAAAGGGCTAATTCTTCCAAGCTGACATTTTCCAGATTGGCGTAAAAACTTTGTAGTTCTCGGCTGGAAAGAAGCACGCGCTTCAAGAGCAGGAACTCCTCAATATTGAGGTCTGCCCCCATCTCCAACCGCTTGCAGACTCCTGCGATTTCCTTAGTTGCTAGAATGGTAAAATGCGGTTGCTCAACAAAAAGAGCCTGCATTTCCTTCATCTCAGCAAAAGCCTGTTTGATTTTATCTGCTTTGGCAGTCGGAGCCAGCTGTCTCAATTGCTCCAAGCCCTGCTCGGTCAACAAATGAGGTTCAAACAAGGCCTTGACCTTATTGAACTCTAATGTTTCTAATATTTTCTTGTTCATCTTTATTTCCTTGTCTTTGAATGTCTAGGTGTGGTAGCTTTTTACATTCTGATAGATTCGAGTCAATCTGTAAACAAAGGGCTAGGAAAATTCCTGCCCTTTTTATCCGATTAAATTTGTCACCCAGATTTGTTTGAGCCAACTGGTTGTTACTGGTATGCTCTGGATGATGTGTTTTGCGACGATACTCTTTTCAAGAGGATTTTGAATAGCTGCCATGGGAATGGTTGCCAAGATAGTCAAGGTCATTTGCAAGACAAATAAGGTCACCAACATGGACAAGATACCTGCTGAAACTTGGAACAACTTGCCACCCAGTTTTTTACTAGGAAGCAAATGTAACAACAGACCAAGTAAACGACCGATACTATAGACAATCCCAAATACAAGCAAGTAACCGATCCCTGCATAAAAGACCTTATCCAACTGAAAGAGTTGATCCGATGGGAAAAAGAAAGTTCCCTGACCTTCCTGCGGATTTGCATAAGGGAGCAGCAAATGAAATTGCTCTCCAAGTCCCTTATAAAACTGGCCAGCCACAAAAGCCGATGCCATGGCTGAAATCAGGTAATAAATCTGTAAAAGGAAGCCTCTCCGATAGCCGATATAAAATCCCCAAGCCAAGACCAATAGAAGAAGGAGTGAAATCATAAGGAATCCTCAATCTTGCTCTGCTCTTGCTTACAAGTCACAAGCTTGTGGCGCAGTTCTTCTAATTCTTGCTCCTTATCATCAAATTCAATCTCACGGCTGAGCTGAGTTGATAAACAGTTGACTGCCAACAAAAGAGCGATTGTCTCATCATCTGCGCTAGGCATTTGTTCTTTAATTGCTTGGTATTTTTCTGTCGCAACCTTAGCGATTTCCTCCATAAAAAGGTTATCATGCTCGGTTGTCAAGGTTAATGATTTTTTCCCGAATGTAAATTTGAATCGATTTAGATTTGCCATAAAATTCACCTCACGATATTATACCAAAATTCGCTAACTTTGTCAGTTTTTACAAATTTGCCTGCTTTTATGGTACAATAGAAACTATGGCAAGTATAACACTCACACCAAGCGAAAAGGAGATTCAGGCTTTTCTTGAACACTATCAAACCAGTCTGGCTCCCAGTAAAAACCCCTATATTCGCTATTTTTTGAAACTGCCTCAAGCAACCGTTTCTATCTATACTTCTGGAAAGGTCTTGCTTCAGGGTGAAGGAGCTGAGAAATATGCTAGTTTCTTTGGCTATCAAGTTGTAGGGCAAACCAGCGGACAAAATCTCCCTTTGATTGGGACGGATGAGGTTGGAAATGGTTCCTACTTTGGTGGACTTGCAGTTGTGGCTTCCTTTGTCACACCTGACCAGCATGACTTCTTGCGAAAACTAGGTGTGGGGGATTCCAAGACACTGACCGACCAAAAGATCCGTCAGATTGCTCCTATCCTCAAAGAAAAAATCCAGCACCAGGCACTACTTCTCTCACCAAGCAAGTACAACGAGGTCATCGGAGACCGCTACAACGCTGTTTCGATTAAGATAGCCCTCCATAACCAGGCTATCTATCTCCTTCTTCAAAAAGGTCTTCAGCCTGAGAAAATTGTGATTGATGCCTTTACTAGTGCTAAAAATTATGACAAGTACTTGGCACAAGAGGCCAATCGTTTCAGCAATCCGATCAGCTTAGAAGAAAAGGCTGAGGGTAAATACTTGGCTGTCGCAGTTTCTTCTATCATTGCGCGTGATCTCTTTCTAGAAAATCTTGAAAATCTGGGACGAGAGCTGGGCTATCAACTTCCAAGTGGAGCTGGAACGGCTTCTGATAAGGTTGCTAGCCAGATTTTGCAGGCCTATGGAATGCAGGGACTCAATTTCTGCGCCAAACTGCACTTTAAAAACACTGAAAAAGCGAAAAAACGCTTAGAAAGGTAAGTTATGAATTCATTTAAACATTTCCTAAAAGAGTGGGGATTGTTCCTCCTGTTTCTGTCATTACTAGCTTTAAGCCGTATCTTTTTTTGGAGCAATGTCCGCGTAGAAGGCCATTCTATGGATCCTACCCTAGCGGATGGCGAAATCCTCTTTGTTGTTAAGCACCTTCCTATTGACCGTTTTGATATCGTGGTTGCCCATGAGGAAGATGGCAATAAGGACATCGTCAAGCGCGTGATTGGAATGCCTGGCGACACCATCCGTTACGAAAACGATAAACTTTACATCAATGACAAAGAAACAGATGAACCTTACCTAACTGATTACATCAAACGCTTCAAGGACGACAAACTCCAAAGTACGTACTCAGGCAAGGGATTTGAAGGAAATAAAGGAACTTTCTTTAGAAGTATCGCTCAAAAGGCTCAAGCCTTCACAGTTGATGTCAATTACAACACCAACTTTAGCTTTACTGTCCCAGAAGGAGAATACCTTCTCCTCGGAGACGACCGCTTGGTTTCAAGTGACAGTCGTCACGTAGGTACCTTCAAAGCAAAAGATATCACAGGGGAAGCTAAATTCCGCTTCTGGCCAATCACCCGTATCGGAACATTTTAAGAGACCTAAGAGGCCGAGAATCAGCAATCTCAGCCTCTTCTTCTATCGTGAGAATATGATTATTCACTATCCAGTTTGATTAAGATAGAAACAAAGTTATACTCAATGAAAATCAAAGAGCAAACTAGGAAGCTAGCCGCAGGCTGTACTTGAGTACGGCAAGGCGAAGCTGACGTGGTTTGAAGAGATTTTCGAAGAGTATTAACTCTCACCTATTTATGCAAAGGAATCTTATGGAAGTTTATTTTTCAGGAACCATTGAACGGATTATTTTTGAAAATCCCAGCAATTTTTATCGCATCCTTCTCCTAGAAATCGACGATACAGACGCAGAGGATTTTGATGATTTTGAAATCATTGTCACGGGCACCATGGCTGACGTGATTGAGGGAGAAGACTATACTTTTTGGGGACAAATTGTCCAGCACTCCAAGTACGGGGAGCAGCTGCAAATCAGCCGTTATGAACGCGCAAAACCAACTAGCAAAGGGCTTGTCAAATACTTTTCAAGTAGCCATTTCAAGGGAATTGGTCTCAAGACAGCTCAGAAAATCGTGAATACCTATGGCGATAATACCATTGACGAAATTCTGCAACACCCAGAAAAGCTAGAAGGCATTGCAGGACTATCTGCAAAAAATCGCGAGGCTTTCGTCTCCACCCTCCGTCTCAACTACGGAACGGAGATGGTTTTAGCCAAACTGGCCAACTACGGCATTCCCAATAAGCTAGCCTTCCAGATTCAAGATTTTTACAAGGAAGAAACCCTTGATGTGGTTGAAAATTATCCCTACCAGCTGGTTGAGGATATCAAGGGTTTGGGCTTTACCATTGCTGACCAACTAGCTGAGGAACTAGGCATCGAAAGTCAGGCTCCTGAACGCTTCCGTGCAGGACTAGTTCATAGTCTTTTTCAGGCCTGTATGGAAACAGGGGACACCTATGTTGAAGCACGGGATTTGCTGGAACAAACCCTTACTCTCCTTGAGTCTTCCCGCCCCGTGGAACTGGATCCCAGCCAAGTGGCCCAAGAACTCTCCTACCTGATTGAAGAAGACAAGGTCCAGCAGATTGATACCAAAATCTTTGATAATAGTCTCTTTTTCGCGGAGGAAGGAATCCGCAGTCACTTGGTTCGTATCCTTGAAAAAGGAAAACAGAAGAGCCAGGATTTAGAAACCATTCAAAAACATATCACTACTGTCGAGGCAGAGCTGGGAATTGAGTATGATAGTATTCAAAAACAAGCTATCTGTGATGCTATCCAGAACAAGGTCTTTATTCTGACAGGTGGACCTGGTACTGGTAAGACAACGGTTATCAATGGTATCATCGCTGTTTACGCCCTTTTAGAAGGACTTGACCTCAAGAAAAAAAGCAATCTGCCGATTCTTCTTGCTGCTCCAACTGGACGAGCAGCTCGCCGCATGAATGAATTGACAGGTTTGCCTAGCGCGACCATACACCGTCATTTAGGAATGACAGGTGACGATGATACCAGCCATCTTGAAGATTATCTGGATGCCGACTTTATCATCGTAGATGAATTTTCTATGGTAGATACTTGGCTGGCCAATCAACTCTTCTCCAATATCTCTTCTAACAGTAAAATTCTCATCGTGGGGGATAGCGATCAGCTACCGTCTGTCAGTCCTGGACAGGTTCTAGCGGATCTGCTTCATATTCCCTTGATTCCTCAGAGTCGCTTGGAAAAAATTTACAGGCAAAGCGAAGAATCAACCATCGTCACCCTAGCTAGTCAAATTCGACAGGGCATCTTGCCAGCTGATTTCACCCAGAAAAAAGCAGACCGTTCCTACTTTGAAATTGCTAGTGGCCATATTCCTGCTACTATTGAAAAAATCTTAGGTGCTGCCCTCAGAAGTGGTATTCCTGCCCGTGATATCCAAGTTCTGGCTCCCATGTACCGAGGGACGGCAGGGATTGATGCCATCAACCAGCTCATGCAAGACCTTCTCAATCCACCACAAAAAGACCAACTTAGTTTTGAAGCTCCCCAGTGCCACTATCGTAAGGGCGACAAGGTTATTCACTTGGTCAACGATGCTGAAATCAATGTCTTTAATGGAGATTTGGGAGCTATCACAGATCTGATCCCTGGTAAATACACCGAGTCAAAACAGGATGAGATTGTCATTGATTTTGATGGCAATGAAGTCTCTTACCCACGTAACGAATGGTACAAGATTCGCTTGGCCTATGCCATGAGTATTCATAAATCTCAGGGAAGTGAGTTCCCAGTTGTCATCCTGCCTATCACCAGTGCTAGCAGGCGTATGCTGGAGAGAAACCTCATCTACACAGCCATTACACGTGCCAAAAGCAAGCTTATCTTACTAGGTGAATTACAGGCCTTCGACTATGCTACCCAGCACATCGGAACTGCCCGAAAAACCTATCTGATTGAACGCTTCAGTGATCTATTGGAAAATGTCGAAGATAATAAACCAGCTGTCTCTGAAACTACCACATCAACTGCCCCTGAACAATCCTACATCCTAACCGAAGAAAACTGGGATAGCATCCCAGCCATGATTGGGATTACAGACGCAGATCTCAAAGAGATTTTTGGAAAATAGTACACAAGAAAACCCACCAATTTAGGTGGGATTTTTGTTTATTAAGATTATTTAACTGTTGCTGTGCTTGTGATCAATTCAACAGCTTTTTTGATTGTGATATCGTGTTTCAACATATCAGCTGAAAGCAAGCTTTGTACTTGAGCAACTTCCATGTTGTAGTCTGTTGCCAATTGCTCAACTTCTTTTTGAATTTCTTCTTCTGAAGCATCAAATCCTTCAGCTTTCGCAACTGCTTCGATAACAAGGTTAGTCTTAGTACGTGACTCAGCTTCTCCCTCGTATTGTTTATGAAGGTCTTCTTGAGTTGTTCCAGTGATTTGGAAGTACATGTCAGGGTTGATACCTTGACGTTGCAAGTTTCCAAGGAATTCATTTACTGAACGATGAACTTCTTCATGAATCATTTCTTCTGGAAGCTCTACGATTTCAGCGTTTTCTACAGCTTTATCAATTGCTGCACCTTCAACTACATCTTTGTATGCTTCTTCTTTAGCAGCAGCCAATTCGTTACGGTATTTTTCTTTCAATTCAGCAAGTGTTTCAACTTCTTCGTCGATGTCTTTTGCAAGCTCATCGTCAAGAGCTGGAACTTCTTTTGCTTTTACCTCGTGGATAGTTGTCACGAATTTAGCTTCTTTACCTGCAAGGTCTTCTGCTTGGTAGTCTTCTGGGAATGTTACGATAACATCAACAGTTTCGCCAGCTGAGTGACCTACCAATTGGTCTTCGAAACCAGGAATGAATTGACCTGAACCAAGTCCAAGCGAGAAGTTTTCACCTTTTCCGCCATCAAATTCAACACCATCGATAGAACCAACGAAGTCAATGACAACAGTGTCGCCGTTTTCAGCAGCAGCTTCTTTGATAACTAATTCAGCCAAGTTGTTACGTTCGCGTTCGATACGCTCTTCAACGTCAGCGTCAGTTACTTCTTTTTCTACATCTACTGATACTTCAAGGTTTTTGTAGTCACCCAATTTTACTTCAGGTTTTGTAACAACTTCAGCAGTGATAACCCAGTCTTGACCTTTTTCCATTGAAGTTACGTCAATTTTTGGTTGAGCAACCACTTCAAGACCAGCTTCTTTAACAGCAGCTTCATATGCGTTTGGCAAAAGAGCGTTCATAACGTCTTGGTAAAGTGACTCTTCACCAAATTTTTGGTCAAAGATAGGACGTGGAAGGTGACCTTTACGGAAACCTGGAACATTAAGAGATTTCTTCACTGAGTTGAAGACACGGTCCAATTCTGGTTTGATTTGGTCTTGAGAGATAGTGAAAGTCAAGACACCACGGTTTGTTTCTTTGTTTTCAAATGATACAGACATTCTGTCATTTCTCCTTAAAATTTTTTAAATACAGTCTATTATAACATAAATGGGCGACTTTTTTCAAGTAATGAATGCGCTTTTCAATCCTGCTGGAAGTATGGTTTCTTCTTAATTTTCTTTAGAATTCAAATATAATCTTATAAAAGGTATTCAGTAGTGGCTGATTACAGTTAAAAAACGAATCGCCCATACATCCCTCATTAGGCGATTCGTTTTTCTTATTTAACCACAACCACTTTGTAATATTCGTTTGAGTGTGGAGATTCAATCTTAATTTTTTGACCATAGAAACCATCGATTTCTTTGTCAAGATAATCTCTAACTCCTGATGGCAAGCGTTTCATCTTAAGAATCTCACCGGATTGATCCGCATAGGCTAGAATGTGATAGTGAGTAGTGGTTGCTCCATCATCAATCAGTACAAAGTAACCTGTTTTAAGCTTACCTTGTTCATTTTCTAAATAGTATAGTTTATTGTTATTGATTGTGAAGTAAGTAGACGGAAGTCTAAGTCGTACACCTGGGTCTTCTAGATAAAGATCATTGCCAACTTTTTTGATTTCTGATCTAGTTGTCATCTCTGGAAGTGGTAATACTCTACGACCATCTGCTCCAAAGTAATATCGACCTGGCAGATTTTGGAAATTACGAATAACAGCTTTAGGATCAATTTCTTGTCCTTTTTCTTTATTATCCACTAAAGCTAAGGTTATATTTGCAACATGATCCCCATATTTGTCGGAAAACTTCTTGAACTCAGGTTTGACATACCAAGTGTTTTTAGCCACTATAACATCAGTAAATTTATTCCCATCATATTTTGCTTTAATCAGATATTCATATCCATCGCCTAAACGAACAATATCATCATGTTTATAAGGGCTATCTTGTAAAGTGAACATATGTCCATCCTTGCTGAGAATATAGCCTGTTCCATCACTAGAATTTACAACTCTATCAGAGGCCATTGCACCTGATTGTTCAAAATAATACCAATCACCATTTATGCACTCCCAACCTGTCATCATAGAACCACTAAAATGAAGATAGTACCATGTGTTGCCTTCCTTATACCAGCCAGTGCGCATGGCACCACTATTTGCGAGTGAGTACCAGGTATTGCCTTCCTTGTACCAGCCTGTGCGCATAGCACCACTATCTGCTAGTGAATACCAAGTATTGCCTTCTTTGAGCCAGCCTGTCTGCATTTTACCAGTGCTGTCAAAATGATACCATGAGCCAGCATTTTGTACCCATTTGTTTTTAGCGAGACTGCCATCTTGAGAAAGATTCCAGTCAGCACCATTTTTAACCCAAGTATCTGCAGCCTGTGCTTGGTTGATAGATAAAAGCAGACCAGCACCTGCAAGCAAACCAAGTGTAAGTAGTTTAGATTTTTTCATAGCCATTTCCTCCTATTCTATAGTGAAATGAACATGACTTCCTAGTATACAAAGCTGTTCGCTTTTTCGTTTTACTCTGTCAGACGTCTTATTTCACAACAGAAACATTTCCTGTTGAACTGTCGTATCGAACAGTTTCTCCATAAAAACCGGAAATTCCTTTTTCAATATAATCACGGAAATCATTAGGCAAAACTTTCATCTTCACGATTTCACCAGATTCATCTGCATAGCCCAAAATATGGTGATCTTTAGATAATAATCCGTCCATAAACATTATGAAATATCCAGTTACAAGTTTACCATTATGATCATTGGCAACTCTTAGATAAAGTTTATTGTCATTAATTGTTAATCCAGATGAATCTAGACTAATAACTGGACTTGAGTTTTTAAGATAAAGTTCAGCCCCAACTTTTTGAATAGGGAAGTGAGTAGTGAATTCTGGTAGATTCGCAACCTTACGTCCATCTGCTCCAAAGTAATACTTATTTGGTAAGTTTTGGAAATTCTTTATGACAGCTTTAGGATCAATTTCTTCCCCTGGTTTTTTATTATCAGTAATTGCATCTAAAGTATTTCGTTTTATATCGCCAATCTTTTGATAAGAAAAACGTTCATCAATAGGTTTGATATACCAGGCATTCTTTTCGATAACAACTCCATCTTTCTTATGAACAAGGTGATAGTCATAGCCATCAGACAAAGTAACGATATCTGTAATAACTGTATCATCAAAAGGATCTTGTTCAACCTGACTAGGGAGTTTGGTTAACATATAACCATCCTTACCAATGACATAACTTTCCCCATCGCTTGCTGGAACAGCTCTATCTGCTACCATAGCACCTGATTTTTCAAAGTAAGACCATTGACCATTTGCAGTCGCCCATCCTGTTGCCATAGCGCCACTGTCTTTGAGGTAATACCATGTAGACCCTTCTTTGTACCAACCTGTGCGCATAGCACCACTATCTGCTAGTGAATACCAGGTGTTACCTTCCTTGTACCAGCCTGTGCGCATAGCACCACTATCTGCTAGTGAATACCAGGTGTTACCATCTTTGAGCCAGCCTGTCTGCATTTTACCAGAACCGTCAAAATAGTACCAAGAGCCAGCATTTTGTACCCATTTATTTTTAGCGAGACTGCCATCTTGAGAAAGATTCCAGTCAGCGCCATTTTTAACCCAAGTATCTGCAGCTTGTGCTTGATTGATTGACAAAAGCAGACCAGCACCTGCAAGCAAACCAAGTGTAAGTAGTTTAGATTTTTTCATAGCCGTTTCCTCCAATTAGTAACAAATTATTTATGACATTTAAATTTTATTGTTACCAAACTCGTCTAGCTCCGTCAATAGATCCAATGTATTCATTGTTAGTTATGTTTACAAATTTTCTTACATAATTTGCGTGAACCACTTGGTTACCGCCAATATTAATTCCCACATGCGCAAGATTATTAAAGAAAATTAAATCTCCAGGTTTTTCACTACCAGTTACATCAATTCCTTGCTTAAATTGAGATATAGTATCAGTTCCTAAGTAAATGTCAAAGTTTTTATATATGGCATGTGTAAATCCTGAGCAATCTACACCCTTATTCAAGTCTGCCCAACCCCCAACATATGGGATTTTATCTACAAATGTCTCTGCATACTCAGCAATTGCCTGACCTTTATTTTCTACGCAAACACCGTTAGATCTAAAGAAATAAGGTTTCCCATTAACTCTATTGTAATCGGTTAGCATAGCTCCATCATTTGAAAGATAGTACCAATTACCATCTGGGTTAATCCACTCATTTGATTTCATCCAACCTTGATCATCAAAATAATACCATTTCTCATCTAAGAATTCCCAATGTTTAGCATACCCACCTGAAGTATATTTGAACCACCAGCGGCCATCTGTTTGCATCCAGGTTCCTTTACCATCTCTATTTTGATTAAATGCTATTTTTTCTTGATCGCCTTCTACTTGCGTTAATTCTCTAGGAGAAAATCCTACCAACTTAACGTGTTCTGCATCTTCAACCTTAATTTTACCTTCTTTAACAAGTTGATCAATTGCTTCTTTCTCGCTTGTATACTGTGAAATTGTTTGTGATGTAGTCACTTTAGTGGTAGACGTTGTAGTTCCTGCACTAACTACATGAGTAGTTGATAATAAAGCTCCTGAAGTAAGTAATAAAGCTGCATAAGTAATATATTTTTTCATGACAAAAATCCTTTCTTCAAAATCCCTTAACGCTCTAGTGACCTTATTTTGATAATTTACGGAGACATGATTCTAACCTCCTTTTGGATTTTTTATATCCTTTGATAAATACTATATTACCTTAGTTATCTTTAGCTTTATTCTACTCCCCTATAAAATGAATGTCAACAAATAACATAAAATATTGTGAAAAAAATATTTTATCGTGCTAGAGGTACTTGCTCGCTTCTTTGATACTAAGCTCAGCCATTTCTCCAATATTATTCTTATATAACAATTAAAAATCTTCCTGCCCCACCAAGTGATGCTGAAAGGCATAAACTGCTGCCTGGGTGCGATCGCTGACCTCCAGCTTGGCTAGGATATTGGACACATGAGTCTTGACCGTCTTGAGAGAGATAAAAAGTTCGTCTGCGATGCGCTGATTTTCGTAGCCCTTGGCGATGAGTTGAAGCACATCTCGCTCACGCGCAGTTAAGTCCTCATGTAGTTCTATATGATTGCGGTGGTATTCGACCTTCTTACTGACCTCTTGCTCAATGGCCAGCTCCCCAGTAGCTACCTTACGAACAGCGTGCAGCAATTCATCCGCACTTGAAGTCTTGAGCATATAGCCCCTAGCACCAGCATTTAAGACAGGCATGATTTTTTCATTGTCCAAGTACGAAGTCACAATCAAAATCTTGGCTTCAGGCCATTCTTTGAGGATGGCCAAAGTCGCGTCAATTCCATTCATCTCAGGCATGACGATATCCATGACAATAACATCTGGACGCAATTCCAAGGCTAAGTCAATACCTTGAGATCCGTTGGACGCCTCACCCACAACTTCTACATCGTCTTGGAGGTCAAAGTAGCTTTTCAAGCCCAATCGGACCATTTCATGGTCATCTACCAGTAAAATTCTCATCTCTACTCCTTTATCATTCCTTATCTAACAGGGGAATACGGATATCAACCGCCAGTCCTTGCTTTGGAGCTGTCAAGAGTTGAACCCTTCCTGCCATATCTTCAACCCGCTCCTTGATATTGCGTAGTCCATAACTCAAGTCATCTAAACTCCCTAACTGAAAACCAATTCCATTGTCCACTACCTTCAGTTGCAATTCAAGATCCGTCTGATAGAGGTAGACATCCAGACAAGAGGCCTGGGCATGACGGAGGGTATTGCTGATCAACTCCTGCAAGATGCGGAAGATATGCTCCTCGATTTTCTTAGGTAATTTCGTCACATTCTGCTTAAGACTAACCTTGAGATCACTCTTGTCCTCAAGCTCTTTTAGAAGAATTTGAATCCCTTCAACCAGACTCTTCTCTTCCAACTCAACTGGGCGCAAATGCAGGAGCAAGACCCGCAAATCCTTCTGGGCAGTTTCTAAAATAGCTGTGACACTTTGCAATTGGATCTGCATCTTTTCTCTATCCAGTTTCAAAGCCTGCTGACTGACACCTGACAAAATCATGTGGGCCGCAAACAACTCCTGACTGACGGTATCGTGCAAATCTCGAGCAATCCGTTTTCTTTCCTTCTCAACGATTTCCTCTTCCTGAGTAAGACTGTGATTTTCAGCCTTTTGAAGCGCTTCTGTCAAGAGGTTAAGTTTCCCTGACAAGGACTTGAAACTGGCGTCCAAATCTGGATCTGAAACCTGAACCACTTCTTGCCCTGCCAATAAACGCTTGAGATTGGCCTGCATTTTTCTTAGAGAAAGCTCTTCCACACCTCGCCAAAACAGGGCTAAGAGACAGGTCATGGACATGCTGAACACCAACAACAAAAAGACAAATTTTTCTGTTTTTTCAACATCGTGCAAGAAAATTGACCAGTCAAAATCAAGGATTTCCAACAAACTATGAGACAGAAATAAGACAAACAGGAAGGAAGTGAGAGCAATAATTACATAGGCTTGTTTTTTCATCCTCTGACCACCTCCACATCCCCAATCATAGTAGTCAAGAAAATCTTGACACTCTTGTTACTCTTGAGATAGTCTCTTGTTTCTTGATGATAGTGTTCATTGCGGAGGGCTCGCTTGGGCTGGTTGAAAAAAGTCAAATCTCCATAGAGACAGTTAACACTGAGACTGACTTCCACATCTACAGGCACAATGATTTTGGTCGTTCCTACCATCTTTCTGAGGATAATGACATTGTCATGATTGGTTAAAATCACCCTCTCCAAATGAATAGTGTCCTTGCCCATGAGACGAAAGAGATTGATATCATCAAACTGGCAAGTCTGGTAGCTTGAAAAATGATGGAGATTGCCAAACCAACGATTTTTCTCCTTCTTAACCATCACCACCTCTTCAAAAACCAAATTGGTCTGCTCTTTTTCCTGGTTCATCATCGGATAAAGAAGAAAGAGGCTGTATATAACGGCAACAAAAATAGCTAGAATCACAAAAGGATTGAGCATGACGATGAAAAAGAAGAGAATGGTTGCCACCACCAAAAGAAGATTATTGCCCTCTTTACCAGTGTAATAGCGAATCAAAAGCAAAAAGAGGAATAAAATCAGCAGAAAACGCGAAAAATGCTCTGATACCATCAAAATCAGAGCTCCTGTCAGAAGACAGGCTTCGATAAATAAAAAGATTTTAAATTTTCTCATAGGTTCATCCTCTCCCTTCTATTTTATCACAATTCAAAAAAGTCACCTCGGTCTGAAGATGGAAAAAAGGCGGTGGTTACGCCTTTTTCATCTGATCCTTTGCTTCTTTTAATTTTCCATAAAGAATGTAATCTACGCTTTGCAAACCTGCTATGGTAGCACAATTAAGAGCACACATGATTAAGAGTAAATCCGCTTTCCAGCCTTGGATAATATCAATCACTTCTTCGACTGAATAGGTTTCAACCAATTCCAGAACGGTTCGTGACAGCCCTACAGCCTTTGCGCCAAAGACCAAACACTTAATCATATCCAGCGGATTGCGAACACCTCCGCTAACCAAAAGTTCGACCTTATCTTTCCAGTCTTGGGCATTGAGAAGGGCTTGCATGGTAGACTGGCCCCATTGATTGAGATAATCACGCTGACCACTGCGACGGTTTTCAATATAGGCAAAGCTGGTACCACCACGACCTGATAGATCCACTGTACGAACACCCAATTCATAGGCTCTTTCGATGGTCTTCACATCCATTCCAAAGCCCACTTCCTTGAGGACAATCGGAACGGGGATTTGCTTACTATAGTCTGCCAGATTCGATTGCCAGCATCTGAACTTCCTTTCTCCCTCAGGCATGAGTAATTCCTGCATGACATTGACATGCACTTGCAGGAGAAGAGGGGTCATCTCATCTACAGTCTGAAGACCTAATTCGACAGGCTTGTCCAATCCAATATTGGTTCCAAGAAGGAGATTTGGATGACTAGACTTGACAGAAAAAGAGGCATCTGATGGATCTTTGAGAGCCGCACTATAAGAGCCCGTTACAAATAAAATACCACAGGCTTCCGCCACCTGAGCCAGCTTTTGATTGATTTCTCTTCCCTTATCGCTTCCACCCGTCATAGCATTGATATAAAAAGGAAAGTCCCACTTTCGACCAGCAAATTCTGTAGACAAATCAATCTCATCCAGGTCATAAAGAGGCAGGGAAGAATGAATCAACTCCACCTCATCAAAGCTATTATAGGAACTTTTCTGCTCAAGGGCATAGCGGATGTGCTCGTCCTTACGATTTGTCGTCATGTCCTATCCTTTCTTGGTATAAGAGCTCAATCCCCAGATCGGCCCAACGATTTTTTAAGGTTTCAGTTGATTGCTCATCAAAACTCAAGGCAATACCACAATCACCACCACCAGCGCCGCTACTCTTAGCAACAGCCTGTAAATCTTGACTGGCTTCTTTCAACTGTCTAAGCGAAGGCGTGTAAATATCTGCGCTCAAGCCTTCTAAGAGCTTGCTGGCTCCTTCTACTTGCTCGGTGGTTTTTTCAACTTTCCCCTGCTCCAAGGCTTCTACTAAAGCAGCCACCGTTTCTTTTGAGGAAGTTAAAAAATTCTGATTGATATTTTGCTTGATTTGCTGGACCATGTTACTCGATACAGCTACTTCCTTGGTCCATCCCACTAGGAAATCACATTCTAAAGTTGGTTGCACTTGCGAAATTGAAAAGCCCCAATCACGCTCTAAAACTGTCGACAAATTTTCTTCTTTCAACCAATCTGCTACCTTTTGGCGATCAAATGACTGGTAGAGAACCAAATCCTCTGCCACAATACAGGCAATGTCCCCCATAGAACCATTGTCTCCGCGCTTAAGCAAGACAGCACTGGCCAGCTTGAACAAGAGATCCTGATCAACCGAAAGATTATATAGAGCTAGCAGAGCCTTGATGACTAAGACAACGACGCTACCGCTAGAACCTAAACCAAACTTTTTCCCTTCTCTTTCCATTTTTCCTCGGATTTCCAAAGAAAAAGGTCGCAAGGTCTGCCCACGATCAGCGAGGAAGCCATTCATCAAAGCAATCGTTTCTTGAATCAAGCTATAGTCAGGATTTGGCGTCAAATCTACTGTGAAATCAAACAGATCTGAATAGATACGGTAACTATCAGAAAAAGCAATCTCGCCCTTCATATAGATGGGAATGGCCTTTATCAAGGCTAACTGCCCTGGCTCTAGAATAGCATATTCACCTGCCCAATAGAGTTTCCCGCAAGTTTTAACAGCAATCATCTTGGCTCAAATCCTTTGTTTTTGACACAATCAAGCGATAACGTTGACCGAAGATTTCTGATAAATGCTCTAAGTCTTTCTCTTGACAGAGGACTTTGACATTGGGACCAGCATCCATGGTAAAGTAGCAGGATTCTCCTTGCTCACGAAGCTGGCGGACAAAGTCCATGGCTTCATAGCTTGCATCAGTCAGATAAGAAAAAGCTGGTGATGCTGTTTTTGTCGTAGAGTGCATAGCCAGGGCATTTTTCTCAGTCAATTCCCCAACCTTGGCAAAGTCATTTTCCTTGAGATAAACCAGCATATCCTGATAATCCTTCTCAGACTGACGCACCCAGTTGTCAAAAGTCGTCGAAGTTTCCACACAGAGTTTCATCCCGTCACGGCTAGAAATTGGTTTTTTCTTGTCCTCTAGCACCAACATAATCATAGCTAGTTTCAAGTCTGTCTCTACAGGGTAAATTTCCCCACTATCCTTGTCCCAGGCTCCTAATGGTCCATAAAAACTCCGAGAGGAAGATCCTGAGGCAAACTTAGCATCCTGCGCCAACTGACTTCTATCCAAGCCAAGCTTGAAATAAGCATTGCAAGCCTTGACCAAGGCAGACAAACCACTAGAACTTGAGGACAAGCCCGCTGCAGTAGGCATATTGTTTTGAGTATCAATACGGACAAAGCCCTCACCAGCTGGACGATAACGGTCAATAATCTTACTCATCTTAGCATGCTCCGCCTCATTTTGTAACTGACCATTGATATAAAATGCATCAGCCATCGCATCCGTCGGTAGCGGCGACAAAGTCGTCTCCGTGTACATATTTTCCAAAGTCAGAGAGATACTGCTAGTAGCAGGCACCATCTCTTTTTCTTTTTTCTTTCCCCAATATTTGATAATGGCAATATTTGCGTAGGAACGTACTGTTACAGGCTCTCTATCCATGTCTGAACAGCTCCTTTCTCTTCTAATCTTTCTGCTAGTTCTTGAGCTTGAGTCAAATTGGTTGCCAAGGCTATGATACAGCCTCCTAGCCCACCACCGCTCATCTTGGCACCCAGAGCACCATGGCTAAGAGCCGTTTCAACTAGAGAATCCGCCTCAGGGCTACTAACACCAATTTCTTTTAGATGTAAATGCGCTTGACTGAGGATTTCCCCCAGTCCTTCAGCATCTTTTCGTGAAATCGCTTCTTCTGCCTGCTGGGTCAATTCTCCCAAGGCATGCAAAAACGGCAGGGCATCCTTCCCCTTGCTTTGAACCACTTGGATGGCTTCACGAGTATGGCCATAAACGCCCGTATCGGCAATGATCAAATAGGCAGATAAATCCATCTCAAGCTCTGTAAATCCTACATTCTTAATAAAGCGAATAGGTTGGTCACTGAGACAGGTCTTAGCATCCAAACCACTTGGATTCATATGGGCAATCATCTCCGCCCGATTGACCAAGATTTCTAGTACATCATGAGGCAGATCAGCCTCATAGTAGTCAAATACCGCACGAATGGCCGCTATGCTGATAGCAGCTGACGAACCCATTCCCCGTTTTTCAGGAATAGCCGAGTCAATCTCACAGCGAATGCAGGCTTCTTTGATATTCAAATACTCCAGTGAGGCATAAATCGCCATAGACAAGGTATCCTCCTCATAAAGGCGCCATGGACTCGCTGCAGGGACCACCTTACAAGTCACCTCTACCTCCAAAAGAGGCAAGGAAATAGCAGGATAGCTGTAAACGACCGCGTGCTCCCCTATTAAAATAATCTTACTATGTGCCTGACCGACACCAATTTTTTTTGTCATTTTTTCCTTTTACTAGACGAAAAAGCCGTCTCATTTTTTCATACAAGTATTGCTTCTCTCCTATCTATTTTATTATATTTTCACAAAAAAAGCGATTGTTTCCTTCACAATCGCCTCTTTCATTATTGAACCCATTCGCCATTATAGTTGACAGAATAGCCATCTACAGTCGTATTCACTGCCAAAGCACCTGAACTATAAGCGTAGTACCATTTGCCATTGACCTGGAACCAACCAGTGACCATAGCTCCTGATGAACGGAGATAGTACCACTTGTTACCAAGGTATTGCCAGCCCGTTTTCATATCACCATTTTCAGCATCTAAATAATACCAAGTTGAGTCTTCCTGATACCAACCAGTTGCCATAGCTCCTGATGAACGAAGATAGTACCACTTATTGCCAAGTTGTTTCCAACCAGTTTGCATGATACCAGTTTCGGGATCTAGATAGTACCAAGTTGAGTTATCATTGGTCCAACCACGTGCTAGCTCCCCAACAGTCAATCTATTGATACGAGAATCAAAGTCACCATCCTTCAGTAAATAATACCAGTGCCCCTCATCATGAACCCAACCAGTTTTTAAAGTGTGATATCTACGCTGATCTTCAAAATAATAGACTCGTTTCTCTGCTGGACTATCATATTGTTCCCCATGATGTTTGTTGGTATTTGTAGCAGTTTTTGCTTCTAAAACTTGCTTACCAACAAATTCTTGAAGAACCCCATCTTGACCAAAGTAGTACCATTGTGGCATTGGCATAGATTCTAATCTCAAACCATTTGGGTAAGGACCAATTGTACTACCTTTAGATGGAAACGGGATATATTGCCAGCCGACAACCATTTCTCCTGATACATGATCAAAATAATAGGTCTTGCCATCAATCACTCGCCAGGCCTTTTCTTTGATCTCACCCTTCTTGTAGTAGGTTCTACCATTTTCTTGGACAAATTGCCAGCCTTCTGAATCAGCATCATCCGCCAATACTGCACTTGTTGCCAATAAACTAAAGAAAAAAACTGATAATGCAATTTGCATCAATTTTTTTATTATTTTCATTAGACCTATCCTCCATAACTGATTGTAGCAAATACAAAATCGCATGTCAACATATAAAGAACTCATATAAAAAGCAGTTACAAAACTGCAACTGCTTTTCTATTCTTGCATGGTGTAACCGACACCACGAACTGTTTTAATATAGCTTTTCTGACCTTTTACATCAAGCTTGCTACGTAGATAACGGATATAGACATCCACGATATTTGTTTCGGTCGCACTTTCATACTTCCAGACACTTTCCAACAACTGCTCACGAGTCAGAACTTTTTTGCTTCCCATAAGAGTAGCCAAGAGGTCATACTCACGACGAGTCAGAGCAATCATTTCCTCGCCACGATAAACGGTATGATGCTCTACATCCATACGCAGATTACGGTAAGACGTTGGAACCTTCATCTGACTACAGTGTTGGTCGATGAAGTCCCTACCTCGGAAAATCGCTGAAATACGAGCCACCAAATTATCAATAATAACTGGCTTATAGATGTAAGAAACGGCAAAGCGTTGGATTGTCTCAATCTGATCTTGCAATTCTTCGCGATGGTCCAAGACCATGATCACTGAGGCTGGCTTAGTCCGACTCAGCTTATCTGCAAAATCCTGTGCTGTCATATCCCCCAGACGAGCATTCAATAAAATCAAGTCATAGTCTGTCTGAAGAGCCATGGAGAGGGCTTTTTGCCCCTCCTCAACCTGATCAACTCGGTATTGCTCTTTTTGGAGTTCTAAACTTAAAAAATGAGCTAGATTTCGTTCTTTCTCAAGTAATAAAATCCGTTTCCCCATGGCAGACCTACTTATTTTTCGTCATACCAAGAGTAGTGGAATGTTCCTTCTTTGTCTTTACGTTGGTAAGTGTGGGCACCAAAGTAGTCACGTTGCGCTTGGATCAAGTTAGCCGGAAGGTCAGCTGAACGGTAGCTATCAAAGTAAGTAATGGCTGCTGAGAAGGTTGGTACTGGCACACCAGCTTGAACAGCAAGCGCTACGATATCACGCACTGCTTGTTGATACTTAGCAGTAACATCCAAGAAGTACTCATCCAAAAGAAGGTTGGCAAGGTCTGCATCACGGTTGTAAGCATCTGTAATCTTTTGCAAGAAACGAGAACGGATGATACAGCCATCACGCCAGATAGAAGCGATGTCTGCAAATGGCAAGTTCCAGTTGTTTTCTTTAGAAGCTACTCGCAATTGAGCAAAACCTTGTGCGTATGAAATGATTTTTGAGAAGTAAAGGGCTTGACGGATTTTTTCAATCAACTCAGCCTTGTCTCCTTCAAACTTGAAGGCAGCTGGTTTTGGAAGAACCTTGCTAGCATGTACACGTTCTTCTTTGTAAGTTGAAATGTAACGTGCAAATACTGACTCAGTGATGAGTGACAAAGGCACACCAAGGTCAAGTGATGATTGACTAGTCCATTTACCAGTTCCCTTGTTACCTGCAGCGTCAAGGATGTAGTCTACGATTGGTCCATCTTGACCTTCATCATCTTTACGACTCAAGATATCAGCTGTGATTTCGATCAAGTAGCTGTCCAATTCCCCCTTGTTCCACTCAGTAAAGATTTCAGCCATATCTTCTGCAGAAAGGCCTAACAAGTGTTGCATCAAGTCATAGCTTTCTGCGATCAATTGCATATCACCATACTCGATACCGTTGTGAACCATTTTCACATAGTGACCAGCTCCATCAGGACCGATGTAAGTCACACATGGTTTGCCATCTTCTGGTGCTTTAGCTGAGATTTCTTCAAGAACATCCGCAACCAATTCGTAGGCCTCTTTTTGACCACCAGGCATGATAGAAGGACCTTCAAGGGCACCTTTTTCACCACCAGAAACCCCAGTACCGATAAAGTTGATACCTGAGTTTGCCAATTCTTCATTACGACGGATTGTATCTTTGTAAAAAGTGTTTCCTCCGTCAATCAAGATATCACCTTTGTCAAGGTGTGGAAGAAGGGCTTGAATTGTAGCATCTGTACCAGGTCCAGCTTGAACCATGAGCATGATACGACGAGGTTTTTCGATTGAGTTTACAAAACTTTCAACGTCATAGCTTGGTACAAAGTTCTTTTCAGGATGGCAAGCAATTACATCTTCAGTTTTTTCTTTACTACGGTTGTAAATAGCAACTGTGTAACCACGAGATTCAATATTAAGGGCAAGGTTACGGCCCATTACGGCCATACCTACGACACCAAAGTTAGCTTTTGTCATTTGACACTCCTCTTGTTTAATTTGTTTTATTTTATCATTTTTACTTTTGAAAAGAAAGAATTTTGTAACGACTGCTTAGTAGTCCAAGGAATCCGCATGTCCAGAACCATTTCCAACAAAGTATCCTGTCTTACAGTTAAGGGTAAAGAGATAGGTTCCATCTGGCTTGTAGAGGTTGTAATAACCATTACCATTAACGATATTGACACGTTCAAGGATGTATTGGTTACCAGTGATATAACCACGTGAACGTGAAGTCGCTAAAATTTGTTCCAAAACACCATCCGCAAAATCCCAGGCAGAATTATTGCTATCATCAATAGCAGATTGATTGTAGGCAACACGACTAGCACTTCTTTGAACAGAAACACCCGCACTTGATAGACCCATATTGACTTCACTATGAGAACTTCTAGTTTCATTTGATGCCGTATTTGAACTACTTGGTTTTGTCTCACTAGTCGTATTTTCACTTGCTTGACGAGAACTTGAGCTGCTAGTTTCACTTGAACTTGAGCTTGAAGCACTTGTTTGCTGGCTCTTACCAAGGCTGATAGCCTTATCTAGCACTTTATCAAGCTCCGTATTTCCAGTTTTAATATCTGTAAATTTAGCATCCGATTTGGCTTTAGCATTGGTATCCAGCACACCATCCACAATAGCTGGCTTCTCAAATTGAACATTTACATCTTGAATGGCCTTGATTTGAGTTGCTAGGCTATCATATTTTGATTTGGCAAGCGTATATTCACGACTTCCTTCTAGTTTATCAAGTGCGGTTTTAAGTTGGCTCAGTTTATCAAACTGGCTATTCTTCAAAGCTGTTTTATTACTATCTGTATAGAAGCCATCATATAAATTATTGAATTCTTCTACATCTGACTGCGTATTTGTAGTTGATTGAGAAGTCTGGATTTCCTTGGTCGAACGGGTCACTTGACGATAGACATAATAAGCACTGACACAGATAATCACTGATACGAGCGCCAAAGCGGTCAAAACAAAACCTTTTTTACTTTTCTTTTCTGGGTCCTCTTGATCCAGACGAGAAAGTTTTTTCTCCTCTTCCACTTCCCCAGTCATTTCTGCTGAATTTTCATCCTCTAGTACTATAGGATCCCAGTCTTTATCCTCATCGTCCAGAGGCAGTGGAGGTAAGATAGCTTCAGACGATAGAACTTCCTCTGAATAAGCTTCTGACTCCTCTACAGCTTCACGCACCTCTTGAATCAAGTCATCCAGACTCTGTGTTTCGATTAACTCCTCTTTTTTGTATTGGCGAGTCGCAAACTTATCTGCTTCGATTTCATCTTTGTGTTGCTTGACATACTTGTCCAAAATGGAATCTTCAGACAAGACTCCTGCTTCCACTTCTTCATTTTTACGAATAGCTTGACCAACTGTTAACTCTTTTGCTTCATCAAAATCAAATCGCGGTTCTTGGTTTTCTTTTTTATGACGATTCCGTCTTTTCTTACTCATGAGTTTTCCTTCCTACTTTACTTCCTGACGTTTAACACGCTGACCAAAATATTGATACAAATCAACTTTTAAAGTTCCGTTGTACAACTTACGTTTCTTATCCGCCTGACTACCGTACTTGGTCTCAAAGGCTTCATCACTGGTTAAGATAAACTTGCTCCACGTTTTCAGAGGAGCAAATACTTGACCCATCTCAGCATAAAGCTTGGTAACCCCTGCATCATCTGACAAGCGTTCACCATAAGGTGGGTTAGAGATAATCACTCCATTTATTTTATCAGAACGCAAATCCTGCACGCGCATCTGCTTAAAGGTAATATCTCCTGCAACACCTGCTGCCTGAGCATTGGCCTTAGCAATTTCCACCATACGTGCATCGATATCACAACCCATGATATCCAGTTCCAGTTCACGATCCACTTTCTTAGCTGCTTCTGTACGCACTTCTTGAATCAGTCGATCGCTAATCCAGTTCCATTCCTCAAAAGCAAAGGAGCGACGAAGCCCTGGAGCCATCTTTCTGGCAATCATAACTGCCTCGATACAGAAAGTTCCTGAACCACAGGTTGGATCAATCAAGGGCTTGTCTGGATACCAGTTAGAGAGTTGCAAAATAGCTGCCGCCATATTTTCCTTGATAGGAGCCCCACCTTTTTCGGTACGATAACCGCGTTTAAAGAGGCTAGCCCCTGTCGTATCAATCATGACAGTTGCTATGTCTTTCAGAATAGAGACCTCAATCTTAAACTCAGGACCAGTTTCCATCAGAGGAACGCCTTCTGGACGAGCATAATGTTTTTGCAACTTCTTAACAACAGCCTTCTTTGAAATAGCCTGCACACTGGGCTCATTGTGAAGTTTAGATTTAACACATTTTGCTTTCGAAATCGGAAAACGAGCCCCAAGTGGTAAATAATTTTCCCAATCTAGAGTGAAAACTCCCTGAAAGAGCTCTTCAAAAGTCTTAACTGGGAACGTTCCTACGATAATTTTGATACGGTCTGCTGCCCGAAGCCAGAGGTTGGTTTCGATAATGGCTCTAACGTCTCCTTGAAAACGAACACGTCCATTTTCAACCTGACAATCGTAACCCAACTCTCGCACTTCACGACCAACGACAGCTTCAAGACCTGCTGCCACAGTTGCAATTAAATTAAATTCTTTTTTCATGTTACAGTCTTGCAAGACCTTTCTATATGTCCACTTTAAAAAATGAGGTTGAGAAAATTTCTCAGCCCCAACCTATATGCAATTTTCTATAAGCCATGTTTTGTTCCAGAAGTGACTAGGACCACTTCCTTCGATAATCATCTGTCTACCACTAACAGCTCTAGCTGATAGCAGTCAGAATACTACGTTCGTTTCCGCGTACTCCATGCCCCGACCAAAATTTGGGTTGCTAGCTTGAGGGGTTTACCGCGTTCCACTCTCTCCGTTTCCAGAAAGACTCCGTCACTGTGGCACTTTCAAGCCTACTCTGGCCTATCCAAGGACTTAGCCATTTCAACTGCCGTAACGATTTCTCGTCCCTAGGCTTATGGTTTCGCCTAGCACAAACACTACAGGCATCACAGCCTGTGCTAGCATGGACTTTCCTCATGAAAAGAAATTCTCCTCACGCGATTATCCAAAAATTGCACATTTCAAACGGCTCTTATAAATCAGAGTTATCCAAAATTTGTTTACCAAATACTTCTTTCTCAAGACGATTCAAGCGTTTCAAAATATCAAAATTCGTCATAGAGCTTGTAGTTGCCGCTTCAATAGGCTCTGCTTGAACTGGTGAAGGTTTCGGTTTACGAGCTAATTCTTCCTTCAACTCTGCAATTTCTTGACGGAGAGACTTGACTAAGGCAGCATAAGTTTCATAGTCCTTGATGACATCGTCCAAAAATTCATCAACTTCAACCTTACTATATCCACGGACTTCACGTCCAAACTCTTGCTCAAAAATATCTTTTGCTGAAAAAATAATACTTGCCATCTCTCGCTCCATTCTCGGTTTCTAATAGTATTATTATATAAAAAAAGGCAAACAAAAATCAAGGTCAAAGGCTTACTTTTCAGAAAAATTTTCTGCTAGCTCATTTAAGTCTTCAAACATTAGCCTTTTTATGCGATAACCTTCCTGATTTTTCATCAAGTTATCCATAAATTTTAGTTTGGTCTCATTTTCTGGGTCATAGAAAAAATAAGCTAAATCAGTATTTTCCAGTATAAATCGTTGGTAGTCTCGTAGTTGCCCCATATGTTCATATTTAGGATAGGCATATTTGACAAAATCGACCTGCTTAAATTGGCTAAGTTTAAGCTGATTCGCTTCATTCCAATTTTCCCCGTGTGTTTCAAAATCAAAAATGGTCGCTAGGCTAAAATCATACTCGTCTTTCATTTCATTTGCGACATCAAGCACCCAAGATTCAAATCCCAAGTTCCCTGTAAAGACCAGCCAGTTAATCCCTTCTTCTGCTAAACTTTCTAAATCACGGTGAATGGCTTTCTTTATAATTTTTAACCTGATATCTTTTTCATTAAACAAACCCAAGTCAAAATTAGAATATCCCATGATTAAAGCTGTAGTCATTTTTAACCCTTTCTGTGCAAATTTATGATATAATAGAGTGATGTTATTGTACCAATAAGGAGAAATATGGTCAACTACCCTCATAAAATTTCATCAAAAAAAAGCCAAACATCCATTTCTCAACCAAAAAATTTCGCAAATCGAGGAATGACTTTTGAAAAGATGATCAACGCTACCAACGACTACTATCTGACGCATGGCATGGCCGTTATCCATAAAAAGCCGACGCCTGTTCAAATTGTCCGAGTAGACTATCCTCAACGTAGTCGAGCCAAAATTGTAGAAGCCTATTTTAGACAAGCTTCCACAACAGATTACTCTGGCGTGTATAGAGGACATTACATTGACTTTGAAGCCAAGGAAACGCGACAAAAAAATGCCATTCCAATGAAGAATTTCCATCTTCACCAGATTCAACATATGGAACAAGTCCTAGAACAAAAGGGCATTTGCTTCGTACTGCTTCATTTTTCTTCTCAACAAGAAACTTATTTGTTGCCGGCACTTGATTTGATTCGCTTTTATCATCAAGATAAGGGCCAAAAATCAATGCCACTTGGATATATTCAAGAATACGGATATTTAGTAAAGCAAGGAGCTTTCCCTCAAATTCCCTATCTCGATATTATCAAAGAACATTTACTAGGTGGTAAAACAAGATGAACAAACAAACTATTCTGCGATTCTTAAAGTATATTGGAATTACATTCCTTACCTTATTTATCGCATTATTTCTATTAGGTGGAGGTGTCTTCCTCTACTTTGTTAGCAAGGCTCCAGCCTTATCTGAAAGTAAATTAGTTGCGACAACCTCTAGCAAGATTTATGACAACAAAAACGAACTGATTGCTGACCTTGGATCTGAACGTCGCGTAAATGCTCAAGCAAATGAAATTCCTACTGACTTAGTCAAGGCAATTGTGTCTATCGAAGACCACCGTTTCTTTGACCATAGAGGTGTTGATACTATTCGTATCATGGGGGCAGCATTAAGAAATCTACAAGGAGGAGGTCTACAAGGTGCCTCAACCTTGACACAACAATTAATTAAATTGACTTATTTTTCTACTTCAACTGCTGATCAAACCTTGTCGCGTAAAGCTCAAGAAGCTTGGCTAGCTGTTCAACTAGAACAAAAAGCAACCAAGCAAGAAATCCTGACCTACTACATAAACAAAGTCTACATGTCTAACGGTAACTACGGAATGCAAACCGCAGCCCAAAATTACTATGGAAAAGACTTGAAGGACTTAAGCTTGCCACAGTTAGCACTCTTGGCTGGAATGCCTCAAGCGCCAAACCAATATGATCCTTATTCCCATCCAGAAGCTGCTCTAGAGCGTCGTAACTTGGTACTTTCAGAAATGAAGGGACAGAAATATATCAGTGCAGAAGATTACGAAAAAGCTATTAATACGCCTATCACTGACGGTCTTCAAAGCTTGAAGTCAGCCAATAGTTACCCAGCCTATATGGACAACTACCTCAAAGAAGTTATCGACCAAGTAGAACAAGAAACTGGCTATAACCTTCTAACTACTGGGATGGATGTTTACACAAATGTAGATCAAGAAGCTCAAAAACATCTGTGGGATATCTACAACTCCGATCAATACGTCTCTTACCCTGACGATGATTTGCAAGTCGCATCTACGGTCGTAGATGTTTCAAATGGTAAAGTCATCGCCCAACTTGGAGCTCGTCACCAAGCAAGTAACGTTTCATTTGGTACCAACCAAGCTGTGGAAACCAATCGTGACTGGGGTTCTGCTATGAAACCAATCACTGACTATGCTCCCGCTTTAGAATATGGAGTCTATGACTCTACTGCAACTATAGTACATGATGTTCCTTATAACTATCCAGGTACTGATACTCCCGTCTACAACTGGGATAAAGGCTACTTTGGAAACATTACAATCCAGTATGCACTTCAACAGTCACGTAATGTCACAGCCGTTGAAACTTTGAATAAGGTCGGTCTAGATAGAGCTAAAACTTTCCTAAATGGCTTAGGTATCAATTATCCAAGCATCCACTATGCAAACGCCATTTCAAGTAATACAACTGAATCTAACAAACAATACGGTGCAAGCAGTGAAAAAATGGCTGCTGCTTATGCTGCCTTTGCCAACGGTGGAATTTACCACAAACCCATGTATATCAATAAGGTCGTCTTCAGTGACGGTAGTGAAAAAGAATTTTCAGATGCTGGTACACGAGCTATGAAAGAAACAACTGCTTACATGATGACCGAAATGATGAAAACCGTCTTGGCATACGGAACTGGTCGTGGAGCCTATCTCCCATGGTTAGCGCAAGCTGGTAAGACAGGTACTTCTAACTACACAGATGATGAAATTGAGAAACACATCAAGAACACTGGCTACGTAGCTCCAGATGAAATGTTTGTAGGTTATACTCGTAAGTATTCTATGGCTGTATGGACTGGTTACTCAAATCGTTTAACTCCAATTGTTGGAGATGGTTTCCTAGTTGCTGCTAAGGTTTATCGCTCAATGATATCGTATCTATCAGAAGATGACCAACCTGGAGATTGGACGATGCCAGACGGCCTATTCCGAAATGGAGAATTCGTCTTCCAAAATAGTGCCAAGAACACATGGAATAATTCAGTAACACAACAAACACAAACGGTAGAAACTCCAAGCACAACAGCTGAAAGTTCAACTACACAGGCAAGTACGACGGTTGGTCAACAACCACATAATGCTCCAGCAACTGATCCTAACCAAGGACAAGCTGGTCAGGCTGTTCAACCGACACAACCAGTACAACCAACGCCACAAAATCCACAAGTTCAACAGCAACCACAACAGTGAGATGAAAGAAAATCCTGAGAATAAAAACTCAGGATTTTTTCTTCAACAAAATAGGATCTGTCATATCTAAAAGCGGTGACCGGCACCAATTCATTTTCGATAAACCAAAAGAAGTTAGCGAACAACTAACTTCTTTTTATCTTATTTCACATGTTTTGCAAGTTCTTCTTGCGCTTTTTTATTGGATTCTGCTTTTTCTTTCATCCATTTATCTTGCGCTTTTTGATACTCATCAACTGTCACTGGTTTATCTTGTACATCAAGGTATTTATACAAGGTAGCTTCGGTCGTACCCTTGTTACCAGAGTATGCAAACGGAAGTGTAAATGGTACCATCTTAGACAACATTGGACGACCAGTTTTAGAAGTTGTTGGGATAATCAAAGCACTGTCGGTCAACCAAGCTTGGGCAGCAGCATATTTTTCATAACGTTTTGAAATGTCATTCACTTCTGCACCAGCTTCCACAACCATTTTTTCGTAGTCTTCCAAACCAACTTGCTTAGCCGCAGCGTTGTTTGTTCCAGAGTCAAATCCTAGGTAAGTCTTTGTACTTTCCCCTACAGATGGTTTGAGAATATCAAGGTAGGTAGATGGGTCAATGTAGTCTGGTCCCCATCCAACGTTATCTGAGACATCCCAATCTTGTCCAGCAGCCGTTTCAGCAAAGTAGGTAACATTGAGAACTTCATCTTTTTGAAGTTGTTGGATATCAATGACGACATTGTCAGTTCCTAATGTTTCTTCAAGTGATTGTTTAAAAGATTGGACACGTTGAACTTTTGTTGTATTGGTTTGGTCAACTGGCATATCCAAGTGGATTGGGAATTGAACGCCTTCTGCTTGGAGAGCTGTCTTAGCTTTAGCAAACTCTGCTTTCGCTTTTTCAGGATTGTAGAGTCCATCCTGAGCATCATCCAAGTTCACGTTGCTCCATTCGTCACCATAAGTCACCAATTTGTCTTTGACCATTTCGCCAAAGTTCTTTCCATCTGCCTGTACAAATGTAGGAGGAACAAACAAGTTACGAAGCAGTTTAGTTGCCCCATTCGCACCATTCACTTGAGAAGCATAGGCTTTTCTATCAAAACCAAAGGCAAGAGCTTGACGGAAATCTTTGTTTAGAAGAGCTTTCTTGGTTGAAGTCTTTTGTTCATCTGTAGTCTTAGAAGTGTACTTATAAGACTGGCGATCAATATTAGTACCTACTAAATAAGTAGTAGAATCTTGTGGTGTATAAACGATGTTGTCTTTAAACTCTTTTTCAAGTTCAGGATAACTTGCGCTTGTCGGGAAGAGACGAGCCATTGTAAAGCTTCCATCTTTGAAGTTTTCTGCAAGTTTTCCTGTATCTTGACCATCCCAGAATGAAAGTTTTACCTTATCAATGTGAACATTGTCCTTATCCCAGTAGTTTGGATTCTTTTCAAATTCTACTGAAGATTTAGCGACCAATGATTTCAACAAGAAAGGTCCGTTATAAAGGATACTGCTTGGATCTGTTGCTTTCCCAAAATCATCTCCCTTAGAGTTTAAAAACTCTTCATTAACTGGTGCTAAGACACCCATTGTTGTTTTAGAATTCCAAAAACTTTCAGGTTTGTTCAAAGTGTATTGAACTGTTTGATCGTCAATCGCTTTAATCCCAACTTGAGAGAAATCTTTAGTTTCCCCTTTAGCGTATGCATCCAAACCTTTAATTGAATCCTGTACCAAGTAAAGGGCTTCTGATTTCTTATCTGTCGCATACTTAAGTCCTGTTACAAAGTCTTGAGCTTTCACAGACGCATACTCTTCTCCTTCAGATGTGTACCACTTGGCATCTTTACGGATTGTATAAGTGTAAGTCAAGCCGTCCTTAGATACAGACCAATCCTCAGCCATAGATGGCACAAAGTTACCATAGCGGTCATTTTCAAGCAATCCATCAATCACATTACTAGTAATGTCAGCAGTTGCTGCCTTACCAGTTGTCAAGTAGTTCAGGTTATCTGGATCTGTTTCGTAAACATAAGAAAAAGTTTTCTCACCTTTTGCACTAGACCCTGAGCCAGAACAAGCAGCTAAGACACCTGCTGCTAATAAAGTTACTCCCGCAAGAGCCAATACTTTCCTTGTTTTCATAGTATTCTCCTTTGTTTTTCTATCCATTATATACCCTTTTTCTAATCTTGTCAACAGAATTTTCAGAATTTTTGAAAATTATTTTTTAAACAATATCTTTGCAAAAATATGAATAATATCAAAAATACCTCAACTACATTAGGTAGTCAAGGAATTATTGATCATATTTCTAAAAAGCAACTGGGGAACAGTCTTAGTTCTTTAATCTAACTCATTTCTTACACACTGCAAGGCTGCTCCGATTACCTGGTGCATATCGTAATAACGATAGTGTCCTAAACGACCACCAAAGATAACATTCCCTTGATCATCAGCCAGTTTTTTATATGATTTATACAAATGATTATTACGATCATTATTTACTGGATAATAGGGCTCATCACCTTTTTCCCATGTTTTCGAATGTTCTTTAGTAATGATAGTCTTTGGTTGAGTCCCAAACTCAAAATGTTTGTGTTCAATAATGCGAGTATATGGAGTTTCTGAATCCGTATAGTTCACAACTGCATTCCCTTGGTAATTTTCCATATCCAAGGTCTCATTTTCAAAACGAAGACTACGGTACTCTAATTCACCTAACTTATAGTCAAAGAATTCATCAATCATACCAGTAAAGACAATCTTAGGGAAGTCCTTCATATATTGTTCTTTATTGGCAAAGAAATCAACATTTGTTTCTACATCAATGTTTTCATGATTCAACATTTTTTCAACTATTTGAGTGTATCCACCAATTGGAATCCCTTGATAGGTATCATTAAAATAGTTGTTATCATAGGTCAGGCGTACTGGCAAACGGCGAATGATAAAGGCTGGAAGTTCCGTAGTTGGCTTGCCCCACTGTTTCTCTGTATAATCTTTGATTAATTTTTCGTAGATGTCTGTACCTACAAGAGAAATAGCCTGTTCTTCCAAATTTTCAGGAGTTTTGCCATTTAAAACAGCACGTTGCTCATCAATCTTAGCCTGTGCTTCTGCTGGCGTTACAACTCCCCAAAGCTTATTGAAGGTATTCATATTAAAAGGAAGATTATAAATCTCATCCTTATAGTTTGCAACAGGGGAGTTTGTGTAACGGTTAAACTCAGCAAACTGATTTACATAGTCCCAAATCTCCTTGTCAGAAGTATGGAATATATGGGCACCATATTGATGAACTTGAATTCCTTCCTCTTCACGAGTATAGATATTACCCGCGATATGATTCCGTTTTTCAATAACTTTTACTTTTTTTCCTTTTAAGGCTGCTTCATGGGCAAAAACTGCACCAAAAAGACCAGCACCAACAACAAGATAATCGTACATAACCCCCTCCTTTTATTTTTTAACAAACTGTTGTAGCAATTGTACAAGATAGATAACTTTAATTGATGTTACAATTGCATGTTTTACCTCTCAAGTCCGTACTTCTTGTCCATAGGCTTCTGTCAAAAGGACCTTGCTTTCTTGCTTAGATTTTAAACCATCATCCACACCAAATACGATATGCGAATGAATATCAATCATTGTGTCTTATTTTCCTTCCATCACATCATTGATTGCAGCCTTGACTGACTCTAAACTGCTATCACTTATCTCCATCATGTAAAGGTTGCTATCAGGCATGGCATAGGATGGCAAATCCATACGCCCTGTTCCTTTAAGATCTTGCGAATTAATCTTATAAGTTCCACCACTCTCAAGTTGGGCATTGGCCAGGTTCATCATGGTTTCAAGTGGCATATTAGTTTGCACGGAATCTTGTAGACCCTTTATAATACTGTCATAATTTTTCAAAGCTTCTGTCGAAGTTAACTTTTGCAGAATTGCAACAATGACTTTTTGCTGGTTACGACCACGATCTCGGTCTCCATCTGCCAATGAATAACGCTCACGTACAAAGCTAAGAGCTTGCTCCGAGTCAAGATGAACATTCCCTACAGGATAGAACTTCCCATTTGTATGAGCAGTAAATTCTTGATCATTATGAACATCAACTCCACCGAGAAGATCTATCAATTTCAAGAAAGAAGTGAAATTCAAACGAGCGTAATAGTTCAAGTCAATACCGTAGAGATTTTCCAGTGTATGAATGGAAGCATCTACTCCATAAATCCCCGCATGGGTCAACTTATCTTTTTGGTTGTTACCACCATCTGCAATTGGAACATAGGAATCACGAGGGGTCGTTGTCAAAAGAATCTTTTTCGTTTCGCGATTCACTGTCATAATGATATTGACATCCGAACGAGAAACCGAACTGATTGGACCGTAAGTATCAATTCCACTGATATAAACATTGAAACTGTCACCCTTGACATCTTTTGGAGTTTCAACCGTCTTGGTTAATTCTTTGGTATAGATTTTCTTAATTTTTGAAGCATAGTCAGGATATTCTGATTCGATAATGTTTTCAAAGACACTGTTTAGAATGATTGCCTTTGTATCGCCAGCTAACAAGCTCTTATAGGCCGCAAGATAGGATCTGCTTTCTTCGACTGTCAATTCCTTATTTTGACTAGCCTTAAGATCATTCATCAACTGTTGGATATTATCCTTATCCGTCCCAGTCGGCCCCGTTACACTGGTTACCTGACTGATATTATCAATTGAACTATCTGCTAATACCGCAATACTCATCGAATAATGTGAGTAGTTCGATGTCGCATTCAGGCGACTGGTAAATCCAATGAACTGCCCTACAGCAAAGAGAGAAGTTCCATTGATTAACACACCAAGCAGTAATAAAATCAGCGTTAGATTTTTAGCTTTCTTAGACCGAATTAAAAAGAAGCACAAGATGGCTAAGGCTACAATTAAGACAGCAACCACTATATTGAGATATCGGAAGGCTAGCATATTGTACTTGAAAATCAAAAACAATAAAAAGACTGCTAGTAATGCATAGATAGCTAGCAACCCCCAACTAATCAATATTTTTGTTTTACCCTTACGAGCTCGCTTCGAAGATCTACTCACGATATACCTCTATTATCAATTTTTATTTCATTTTATTATATCATAAAAAAATACACTTGCGGGGTAAATCCGCTTAGGTAAGGCATTTTCATCTTCTTTCCGAAACATTCTTTTTGACTTGCAACCAATTACATCAATAAACTTACTATATAAACATCAAAACAAGGCCCCTTACGGAACCTCGCTCATCTTTATTTAACATGATTTTCTGCTTCTTTTTGAGCTTTTTCGATTGCTTTTTTGCTTTCTTGCTCCCATTTAGTCTTAGCTTCTTCAAACTGTATGGTTGTCACAGTATCTTTTTGCAGTTTCATGTACTTGTAGTTATTGCCATCACCCTTGATGCCGACCAGTGAATAGCCTCTTGTAAATGGCGTTACTTTGGTTACAGAAGCTGTTCCACCACTTGACATGGCTGACATAATCAAAGAATTGTCAATCATCCAAGCCTGTGCTTCAGCATATTTTTCATAGCGTTTTGCTACATCTTTATTTTCACTATCTGCATCTTTGAGCATCTTGGTGTAGGTATCAAGCCCCAAGCTAGCAATCTTAGCTTTATCTTCTTGAGCATCTAGACCAAAAATTTTGAGGTAGAATCCATCCTCTGCATTGAAAGGATTGAGATAAGTTGATGGATCCTGATAGTCACCTACCCAACCATCAAAGCTCAAATCATAGTCTCGATCAGCTGGTGTTGGTGCTAAGAAGGCTACGTTATTAAAATCATCTGTTGAAAGTTGCTGAACATCAATGACAATGTTATCAGCACCTAAAACTGACTCAAGGGTCTGCTTAACTGAGTTCATGCCTGTCACAGCATTTTTACTTGTTTGATCAACAGCTACATCCAAGTGAATAGGGAAAGTCACACCTTGACTTGCCAATTCTTTTTTAGCTTCCGCAAATTTTGCTTGGGCTTTTTCTTTGTTAAAATAGGCATCCTGAGCATCTGCCAAGTTAATACCTGACCATTCTGTGCCATAGTTGACCAATTTAGAAGCGACTACTTCTCCAAAAGTCTTGTCTCCAACTTGGACAAATGTAGGAGGTACTAGGGTGTTACGAAGGGTCTTGCTAGCCGCTTCTTCCCCATTTGACTGAGCAGAATAGGCTGTGCGGTCCAAGGCAAAGTTCACCGCTTGGCGGAAGTTCTTGTTCAAAACAGCTGTCTCAGTTGACTTCTTCTGCTCATCTGTTGTTTTAGCAGTGTGATTGTAGGCCTTACGGTTGACGTTAAAATTGAAATACCAAGAAGTCTTGTCCTGCAAGCTATAGACGATATTATCCTTATATTTCTCCTTGGTCTTAGCAAAGTTAGAACTATTTGGATAAACACCTGCGATTGAATAAGCTCCACTTTCAAAGTTACGGATGGTCAATTCTTGGTCTGAACCATCAAAATAGGCCAATTTTACGTGTTCAATCGATACTTTGTCATGATCATAATAATGCGGATTTTTCACATACTCGATAGATGATTTTGATGTGAAATCTTTTAACAAATAAGGTCCGCTGTAGAGAATGCTATCTGGAGATAGGGTACCAAAATCTTTCCCTTTTGAGTTTAGAAACTCTTCATTCACTGGGAAAAGAATACTGTTGGTTGTTTTTGAGTTCCAGTAAGGTTCTGGGCGCGCCAAAGTATACTCAACAGTATGGTCATCAATGGCTTTCACTCCAACCTTAGAAAAGTCAGAATCCGCTCCTGTAATATAATCATTCAAGCCCTTGATTGAGTTTTGAATCAAGTCAATGGCCTGGGATTTATTATCCACTGCGTATTTGATACCTGTCACAAAATCTTGTGCCTTGACTGGGGCATACTCTTCACCGTCAGCCGTAAACCATTTGGCATCTTTTCTCAGTTTATAGGTATAAGTCAGACCGTCGCTTGAAACAGACCAGTCCTCTGCCAAAGATGGAACTAGGTTTCCGTGGTTGTCATTTTCAAGCAAACCATCAACTAGGTTAGTAATAATAGCTGTATTATCAGCGTAGTAGTCTAATAAGTAGTTAAATGTAGTTGGGTTTCCACTAAAGGTTGATGAGTAAGTTTTTGTATCTGAACCTGATTGTCCGCAAGCAGTTAACAGCAAAGCAGCTGCAACAGTCAGACCTGCACTAAGGATACGCTTTTTTGTAGTCATCTTCTTTCTCCTTTATGTTAGTTTTTATAACATAGGTTTATTTTACCAAAATAGTGGGAATTTGTAAAGTTAATTGAATTTTGAGAATGAAAGTTTATAAACTTTAGTCATAAAAAAACAAAGGATTTCTGCCTTTCATACAGTCCTCCCTTGTTTTTATACGATTTCAATTTTAGATTTTTCTGTAAAAAAGGTTTATAGTAATTCCACACAGAAAGCATCCCATGGAGCTAAGATTTGTTTTTCAAAGACTTCCTGAGCCACGGTGTTTTCAATCAAGACCGATTTGACGTTTCCTTCTACGGTCAAGTCTTGCTCTTCATTGGACAAGTTAGCCACAACTAGAAAACGACGGTCCCCATCTTTACGGATATAGGCAAAGACCTTGTCAGTTGTTTCCAAGAGTTCAAAGTTAGCTCGAATCAGCCAGCTATTCTCCTTACGTATTTGGACCAGTTTCTGATAGGTATAGAAAATAGAATCTGGATTTGCCAGCGCTTCTTGAACGTTGATTGCTTGATAGTTTGGATTCACTGCCAACCAAGGTTGACCTGTTGAGAAACCAGCATTTTTGCTCTCGTCCCATTGCATAGGGGTACGGGCATTGTCACGACCAATGACACGGATACTGTCCATGATTTCTTCCATCGGAACACCTTTTTCAAGAGCTTCACGCGCATAGTTGAGGGATTCAATATCTTCTACTTGATCCAGCGTTTCAAACGGATAATTTGTCATCCCAATTTCCTCACCTTGGTAGATATAAGGAGTCCCTCTCATGAGATGAAGCAAGATAGCAAAGGCTTTGGCAGATTTTTCGCGGTATTCATGGTCATTTCCCCAGATTGATACGATACGAGGAAGGTCATGATTGTTCCAGAAGAGCGAATTCCAACCGTCCTCAACTCCTAACTCTGTCTGCCATTTATTGAAAATCTCTTTTAACTTAGCAATATTCAGTTCTTTTTGATAGTGCCATTTAGGCTGACCTTCCTGATACTGAAGACCGATATGTTCAAAATGGAAGACCATAGACAATTCTTGCCCCTTTGGATCTGAGTAGAACTTGGCAATCTCGGGCGTTGCTCCCCAAGTCTCCCCTACTGTCAAGAGATCCTTATCTCCAAAGGTCGCCTGATTCATTTCCTTGAGATAGGGGTGAAGCATAGGACCATTATTGACTACCTTCTCGTCAGGAATTTTCCCAATCATGTCAATGACATCCATGCGGAAACCACCAATGCCTTTATCAATCCAGAAGTTCATCATCTCATAAATTTTCTGGCGAAGTTTTTCATTTTCCCAGTTGAGATCCGGCTGTTTCTTACTGAAAAAGTGAAGATAGTATTGACCTGACTTTTCATCGTATTCCCAAGCAGATCCGCTAAAGATAGAATCTAGGTCGTTAGGCTCATTCCGCCAGATATAGTAGTCTCGCTCAGGGCTGTCAGGATTTTCACAGGCCTCTACAAACCAGGCATGTTCATCCGAGGTATGATTGACCACCAAGTCCATGATAATACGGATATCACGCTTCTTAGCTTCCGCGATCAGTTGGTCCATATCCTCCATGGTCCCAAAAATAGCCGCAATCGCTTGATAATCAGCAATATCGTAGCCATTATCATCCATCGGGCTGTCATAAACAGGAGAAAGCCAAATCGCTGTAATTCCTAACTTGGCTAGATAGTCTAACTTACTGGTAATTCCTGGCAAATCGCCAATTCCATCTCCGTTGCTATCCATAAAGCTCTTAGGATAAACTTGATAGACTACGGCATTGTGCCACCATTTTTCTTGCATCTTCTTACCTCATTATTTTAATAATCTATAGTCTATGATAGCGCTTTTCAGAATTTTGTGCAAGCGTTTGCCTAATCTTTTTGATTCCTTTTTTAACTCCATAGTTTCCTAACTTCCAATTTTTTATTATAATAGAGGTCAGAGGTAAAAAAATGAAAAAACAAGCTTTTAGTTCTGAACAATATTTGAATCTACAGCGCGACCACATTTTGGAGCGCATTAACCAATTTGACGGCAAGCTCTACTTGGAGTTTGGTGGCAAAATGTTAGAAGACTTCCACGCTGCTCGCGTCCTTCCTGGTTATGAGCCTGACAACAAAATCAAGCTCTTGCAAGAATTGAAAGAGCAAGTTGAAGTTGTGATTGCCATTAATGCTAGCAACATCGAGCATTCCAAAGCACGTGGTGACTTGGGCATTTCTTATGACCAAGAAGTTCTTCGTTTGATTGATAAATTCAATGAATTGGGAATTTTTGTTGGCTCCGTTGTCATCACACAGTACGCTGGTCAACCAGCTGCAGATGCCTTCCGCAACCAACTTGAGAAAAACGGAATTGATTCTTATCTTCACTATCCAATCAAAGGATATCCGACGGATATGGATCACATCATTTCTCCAGAAGGTATGGGGAAAAACGACTACATCAAAACCAGTCGAAACTTGATTGTCGTAACCGCTCCTGGACCTGGTTCTGGAAAATTGGCAACCTGTATGTCCAATATGTACCACGACCAAATCAATGGCATCAAGTCTGGCTACGCTAAGTTTGAAACCTTCCCAGTTTGGAATCTTTCCCTTCATCACCCAGTCAATTTGGCCTACGAGGCTGCCACAGCTGACCTTGATGATGTCAACATGATTGACCCCTTCCATCTCCAAACCTATGGAGAAACCACTGTCAACTACAACCGTGATATCGAAATTTTCCCAGTGCTCAAGCGCATGTTGGAACGTATCCTCGGTGAATCTCCATACGCTTCACCAACAGACATGGGTGTCAACATGGTTGGTTTCGCTATTACTGATGACGATGCTGCTGTGGAAGCTTCTAAACAAGAAATCATCCGCCGTTACTATCAAACTGTTCTTGATTTCAAAGCCGAAAAAGTTGGCGAAGCAGCTGTCAAGAAAATCGAGTTGCTTATGAACGACCTCGGTATCACACCTGCAGACCGTAAGGTTGCTGTTGCTGCACGCCAAAAAGCTGAAGAAACTGGCGGACCAGCCCTAGCCCTTGAATTGCCAAGCGGAGAAATTGTCACTGGTAAGAACTCAGAACTCTTCGGCCCTACAGCAGCTGCCTTGATCAACGCCATCAAGAAATCAGCTGACATTGCTAAAGAAGTAAAACTAATCGAACCTGAAGTTGTTAAGCCAATCCAAGGTCTTAAAATCGATCATCTGGGTAGCCGCAATCCACGCCTTCATTCAAATGAAATCCTAATTGCACTAGCTATCACAGCTACGGAAAATCCCGACGCTGCCCGCGCGATGGAAGAACTTGGCAACCTCAAAGGAAGCGAAGCCCACTCAACCATCATCTTGACTGATGAAGACAAGAATGTCCTTCGTAAACTGGGTATCAACGTAACCCTTGACCCTTACTACCAATACGACCGCTTGTATCGTAAATAACGATTTCAACCTCTCCACTCTCGGAGAGGTTTTCTCTCTGTCTCAGGAGCCAGCTTTGTGTTATAATGAAATTAGAAAACTGAAAGGATTTACCATGTCAAAAGAAGTTATTGTTGAAAGTTTTGAACTTGACCACACTATTGTTAAAGCACCTTATGTCCGCTTGATTGGGGAAGAAACAGGACCAAAAGGAGACATCATCTCCAATTATGATATTCGCTTGGTGCAACCAAACGAAGACTCTATCCCTACTGCTGGTCTTCATACTATTGAGCACCTCTTAGCCAAACTCATCCGTACCCGCATTGACGGTATGATTGACTGTTCACCATTTGGGTGCCGTACAGGCTTCCACATGATTATGTGGGGACGTCACACCAGTGCTGAAATTGCGGCTGTTATCAAGGATTCGCTCAAGGAAATCGCTGAAACTACTACTTGGGAAGACGTCCCTGGAACAACCATCGAATCTTGCGGAAACTACAAGGACCACAGCCTCTTCTCTGCTAAAGAATGGGCTAAACTCATCCTTGAACAAGGGATTTCAGATGATGCATTTGAGCGTCATGTGATTTAAACGTAAAAAAGGAACCAGTTTTTCAGCTGGCTCCTTCTTTTTTATGCTCAAAATTCTGTCTTAGGCTTTTTCACGAATGACCAAAACACCATCTTCCATGTCAGCTTCTAGGTGTTTAGCATCAAGGTTATCCAAGTGGAAGTCTGTGACTTTGTCACGGATTTGTTGTTCAACCACACGACGGAGTGGACGAACACCCATGACTTCATCGTAGCCTTCCTCAGTCATGTATTCTTTAGCAGCTTCGCTCACTGCCAAGTCAATGTCTTTCTTAGAAAGCGTCTTGTTAACTTCAACCAACATAAGGTCTACAATCTTAGAAAGATCTTCTTTGCTCAAGTGTGAGAATTCGATGACAGCATTGAAACGGTTAAGGAATTCTGGACGGAAGTAAGGTTTCAAACGATCCATCAATTCTGGTTTATCAGCATCTTCTGTCAAGTTAGCTTCGTAACCAAAGCCTGCGTTTGAAGTTGCGATAATCACCGTATTCTTGAAGTTGACAGTGTTACCTTGACCATCTGTCAAACGACCATCGTCCAAAACTTGGAGGAGAAGGGTGATGACTTGAGGGTCAGCCTTTTCAATCTCATCCAAAAGTACGATTGAGTATGGATTGCGACGGACGCGTTCTGTCAAGGTATTGTTGTTGTCATCGTAACCAACATAACCTGCAGTTGTACCAATCAATTTAGATACGGCTGTGCGGTCGCTGTATTCTGACATGTCCAAACGGATGATAGCATCTTTCGTTCCGAACATATCAAGAGCCAATTGTTTAGCCAACTCAGTCTTACCAACACCAGTAGGACCTACAAAGAGGAAGCTACCGATTGGGCGATTGCCTTCATCAAATCCTGCACGGTTACGACGGATAGCACGAGCCACCGCTTCTACCGCCTTGTCTTGGCCGATTACCTTGTGTTCCAAGCGATGGGCCATATCTTTCAAACGTTCGATGTCTGATGCTCCCATTTGTGAAACTGGGATACCTGTCATTCGTTCCACAGATTCAGCCACATCGTTGACACTTGCAGTCACTTTCATATCTTCTGTATGGTTTTCGATTTTCTTTTCCAATTCTGCAATGCGTGTTTTATAGTTTAGAGCTGCTTCAAAGTCCTCTGCCTCAACAGCTTTTTCTTGCTTGTCTTTTTCTGCCTCGATTTCCCGTTCAACAGCATGAACATCTGTTACTGGATGTTGGGCTGCCAAGTGAGCTGCCGTTACATCGACAAGGTCGATAGCCTTATCTGGCAAACTACGTTGAGGAATGTATTGGATCGAATAATCCACTGCTGCTTTCAAGACTTCATCAGGCAAGATAACATTGTGGTGTTGTTGATAGAGGTCACGAATTCCTTGAAGGATTTTAAAGGTATCCTCTGCCGAAGGAGCATTGACCTTGACTTCGTTGAAACGACGAGCAAGAGCCGCATTCTTCAAAATCGTGTTACGGTATTCGTCCTGAGTTGTTGCCCCAATAACGGTCAACTCACCACGGGAGAGAGCTGGCTTGAGAATGTCCGCAAGACCTTTAGATCCACTGTCTCCACCAGTGCTACCAGCACCGAGAATTTGGTGAATTTCATCAAAGAAGAGGATAATATTTCCTGCTTCTTTTACTTCGTTGACTAAGTTTTGCACATTTTCTTCAAAGCTACCACGGTATTGAGTACCAGCCTCAAGACCTGAGATATCAATGGAAATAATTTCCTTGTTCTTGATGGCAGCTGGAACATCTCCGTTTACAATGGCTTGCGCTAGACCTTCGACAACTGCGGTCTTACCAACACCTGCATCTCCGACAAGTACAGGATTGTTCTTGGTGCGACGTGAGAGGATTTCAGATGTTTCTTGAATTTCCTTGTTTCGTCCGATAACAGGATCCAACTTGCCCTCACGCGCTTCTGCTGTCAAATTTCGACCTAGTTTTGCAAGGACACCATCTTGTTTCATACCTGAAGCCTGTTGCAGCATTTTTCCATCAACTTCTGCATTTCCTGGCAATTGGCCAGTTGCACGATAGTGAGCAAATTCCTCAGGTGTGACTTCACATCCATTAATCAAGTAACGCCGATTTTCAGAACTGTATCCTCGCATACCACCCATCAATTGGTTAAATAAATCATCCATGTTGTTAAAATTATTAAAGTTGTTGTTCATATTCTTTACCTCTTTTTATTTACTTAGTTATGATTACTGATACTGACTATCTTTGACCTTTGTTTTAAAAAATTTAGACTAGCTAAATCGCTACTCTACGTACTATTTCTGGTTTTTCTTTTTCAAGCAGGAGTAGACTATCTTTACTTCTGAAGATTTGTAGATTAAACATAGACCCCACCTCTTTCTATTTTACTTTAAATAAGTGTTCTAGTAAGGCTTTCATTTACCTTACGTTCATAATATACTACATTAGTCAGAAAAGGTCAAGAGATTTGACTTTAATTGACCAATATTTTTTAGAATGCAAAAACACCCTGAAATATCAGGGTGCTATTCTTACATCAAATACAAAATTGCTAGTGTCAAGAGACTTGCTAGAAGTCCCACTCCCCAAAAGAAGAAGTCAACCTTCCACTCGCTCCAAGGATTTCCTTTACCAGACAATCCTCCAAGTTCAAAATGGTGATGCACAGGCGTCATACGGAAAATACGTTTGCCACCAGTCATTTTGAAATAACTGACTTGCATCATAACCGAAGTTGTTTCAAAGACATAAACAATTCCAATAATCAAGAGAGTCCATTCTTGGTGGAGGGCCATAGAAATAGCTGCCAACATTCCACCTAGAGCCAAACTTCCTACATCCCCCATAAAGACCTTGGCAGGCTTATGGTTAAAGACAAAGAAACCAAGCAAACCACCAATCATAGCAAGAATCACTAGAAGGATATCCATCTGACCTTGCACATAGGCAATAACTCCATAGGCAGACAAACTAATCACAACGGAAATGCTAGCTAAACCGTCAATACCGTCTGTCAAGTTTACTGCGTTTGAAAAACCGACTAGCCAGAAAAGAGCGAAGACAATATAGAAAATCCCTAGATGCACTTGGTAACCAAAGACAGAAAGCATATCGCCACCGCGCTCATAGAAAAGGTAGAAAATGACGCCACCTAGAAGCTGAAGAGCCAATTTCTGCTTGGGATTTAGCCCCTCATTGATTTTTCGGAAGACCTTAAGGAAGTCATCTAAAAATCCGATTAAACCATAAAGAACCAAGATAAATAAAATCATACCAACATTATTGCTGAGTTGATTACTAAATAGGGCGAAAAAGAAAGCAACTAAAACAGAAGCAATTAAGAAAACCAAACCTCCCATTGTAGGAGTCCCAGCTTTTGCCTGGTGCTGTTTGACATCCTCATGCATCTGCTGGCCTGTAATTTGCGCCTTTCTATAAAATTGGATAAAGGCCGGAATTCCTACTAAAGTTAGTAAAAATGTCACAATTCCAGCACTGATAGAAATAAACATATTAGTCTCCTAAAGTTAATTTAATTTTTTTAATGTTTTTGATAGCTGTATTAGTCCGAACATCCTGCTTCTGAACGACGGAACCTGAACCTTCAAATTCCAGCTCGATATCCAACCATTTAGCAAAGGCCTCAGCAGTCTCTTTTTTCCAGCCATACATGTCTGGAATTTCTTCTACCTTATCCGATAAAAGGATAACTTGTTGGTTTGGTGCAAGATTGGTCCCTTCTTCTACAGAAGTCTCTTTAATCTTTGTTCCAGTACCTACAACGATTGGTTGCACAATATTTCGGCGTAAGGCTTCCGCCAAATCACCAGGTGAAATATCCTTAATGCTAGGCATTGCATAAGAAGATTCTGTCGTCACTTGATCTAAATTCTTGGCTGGAGATTGAAGATTCAGAGATTCTTTCATAGCTGAAGCTCTCTCAAGGATTGGATTAGTAAACTCCCCAAGCGGAATTCCTGAATAATGTTCAGGCTGTTGAACCGTTACATACAAGATAAAATCAGGATTTTCAGCAGGGTTCATAGCCACAACCGAGAAAATGTAGTTGGTAGAACCAACCAAGTAGCCTCCATTTTTCTCGTCAGCGATTTGAGCCGTACCAGACTTGAGGGCTACATTTTGCCCAGGAACAGTTACAGTTGGTTTCCCTGTCTTATGATTATACATAGTTCCATATACTGGATCGGTACCGACTAAAACCATATGCGTTCGCGTCAAGCTCGCTGCATCTTTAGACACAGGATTTCCCACAACTTCTTTTTGTGATTTCCGAGCAGTTTGATCATTTGGATCATACAAGGCCGTAATAAATTTAGGCTCCAACATAACCCCATCATTGGCAATGGCTGTAAAAGCACGTAGCATCTGGGTCTGCGTTACAGAAATCCCCTGACCAAATGCACTCATGGCAATATTAACAATATTATCTGCAGGCAATTGACCTGAATACTCATCAGTCAGACCAAAACGCGTCGGAACCCCAAACTTAAAGCGGTTTAGATAATCCAACCAAGTAGCATCTCCCATTTTTTGTTCAAGTAGACTCATTCCAACATTACTGGAGTGAGCGAAACCTTGTAAGAAAGTCATCATCCCACCAGTCGTCAAACCATCATTAACATCCCAATCTCGAATTGTCGCATCCGCTATTTTTAATTCACTACTATTGAAGTATTCTCCACCTGGGAAGGTATTGTTATCAATAGAAGCTGCTAGCGTCATGACCTTCAGGGCTGATCCTGGTTCGTAATTACTTTGATAAAGAATATCACGCCAAACAAAGTCTTTGGTGATACCATCCTTAGTATCTGCATTAAAGGTAGGTCGTTGGGTGGTAGCAAGGATTTCACCGGTCTTTGCACTGACCAAGGTCGCGGTCATATACTTACCTTTTACTTTTTCTAGAAAGGCATCCATCTGGGTTTCCATGAAAGATTGGAGCGGGCTAGACAATGTTGTATAAACATCCTTGCCATCCACAGTCTGCTGCGCTACCTGTTCTGTACCTGGTACGATATTTCCTACACGGTCTTTTTCATAGGTAATAATACCGTCTGTCCCAGCAAGAATGGTATTTAACGAACTCTCCAGACCAAAAGTTCCTAATAAACTCTTACTGCCGTCCTCATTTTCATGAAGTTGGGCTAACCCAATAAAACTAGAAGCAAATTGTCCATTTGGGTAGCTTCTGTTAGGGCTAGTTGTAAAGTCTATTCCTTCCACACTAGCATCTTTCAAATCTTTTTTAATAGCCATCATATTGGCATAGGTAATCCCATTTCCTTTTGCTCCAAAGGAAACTTGGGTCAGATTTGGTTGAGCTAATTGCTCTTTCACATAAGCTTCATCCATATCCAAATACTTATGGAAGACTTCAGCTACCTTATTAAACTGCGAATCCTCTACATAAAGAATTTTACCCGTTGCTGACTTGTATTTTTTATCAATAACGGCATAGACGTTATAAGAGGTTGCATCTTCAGCGATAGGCACTCCATTTCGGTCATAGATCGTCCCACGTTTGGCAGGTACTGTTCGAGTTGTTTGGTGAACCTTTTTAGCCTCTTTTACCAAGTCAGTACCAAATATATTACCTTTTGCGATAATATAAGCAAAATTGGCCAAAAAGAGGCCGAAAAGGGCAACAGCTACAAAGCTGAGGTACTTGCCAACTATCCTACGGTTTTTTGCTGGAGATTTACGATTTTTTATCGCAAATCGGGTTATTTTTTCTGTCCATTTCATATCTTACTCCGCTGTTCGGATATTTTCATTATTCAATTTCAAATCTTTTTTATCTGCAATTTCTTTCAAGCGCTCTGAACGAATCAATTCATTCACTTCCTGCTTAGCATCATCCAGCTCTGTCTTCTTCTCCTCTATCTGTGCATTGATTTTTGTCAAATCACTTTGCACTTGCAAAAGTCGTGTCTGCATAAAGATGATACTCACTGCTAAAACGAGAGCTGTAAATGCGATGGAAAGATAAAAAGCCTTCTCCACACGTGAGAATTTTTTGATACGATTCTGCAAGAATTGACTGGTTGTTTCTTTCTTATCTACCATTTTTTCCTCTTACTTGTGAATTTTTCTGGCCACGCGTAACTTAGCCGAATGCGAGCGGTTATTAGCTTCTAATTCTTCTGCACTTGGCAAGATTGGCTTACGGGACACCAATTCCATCTTGGGCTTAAGATCATCTGGAATGAAAGGCAAACCTTTTGGAACTTCAACCGTTGAAGCCTCCTTGAACAATTGCTTGGTCAAGCGGTCTTCCAGGGAATGAAAGGTAATCACTGAAATTCTACCATCTAGAGCCAACATGTCCATAGCCTGCTGGATAGACTCATCCGCTGCTCCCAGTTCATCGTTAACTTCAATCCGAATAGCCTGGAAAATCTGTTTGGCAGGATGGCCCTTTTTCTTGAGTTCCTTTGCAGGTTTAGCCGACTTGATAATTTCTGCCAACTCAGTCGTTGTCTCGATTGGCTTGACTTCTCGAGCTTGTTCAATCTTACGCGCAATCTGTTTAGAGAATTTGTCCTCGCCATATTTGAAGAAAATTCGCACCAAGTCATGATAGTCATAGTGGTTCACCACTTCATAGGCTGTCAGACTAGCATCCTGATTCATGCGCATGTCTAGTGGTGCATCCTTTTTATAAGAAAAACCACGCTCACGCTGATCTAGTTGAGGACTAGACACTCCCAAGTCATAACAAATTCCATCAATTTCCTGAACACCAGCTTCGCGCAAACGTGCCTGTAAATGACGGAAGTTATCCTTGATAAAAGTCACCATCCCCTTTTCGATATAGGGCGCCAAACGTTTTTGCGCGTTGTCAATGGCATTCTGGTCCTGGTCAAAGGCATAGAGATGTCCTTTTTCACTTAATTTACTTAATAAATATTCGCTATGGCCTGCTCCACCTAAAGTCGCATCAACGTAGATACCGTCAGGCTTTACGTCGAGCATATCAATCGTTTCGTGGAGTAAGACCGTTACATGATGAAATTCTTTTGTCATATCTTATCTATTTTACCACAAATCCGACCAGCTTGCACTAGTCAGACAAATAGGCCAAAAACAAGTAAGATTTCTTTAAGAAATATGTCAAATATGCTTGACATCTACTTCACAGAAGAATATAATGTAGTCAAATATATACGACACAAATCAGAAAGGAGAACAGATGAATCGTGTGAAAGAATTTCGCAAGGAACTGGGCATTTCCCAGCTCGAGCTCGCCAAGGATATTGGTGTCTCGAGACAAACTATCAATATGATTGAAAACGACAAGTACAATCCCACCCTGGAACTCTGTCTCAATCTCGCTCGTAGCCTCCAAACTGACCTCAATAGTCTCTTTTGGGAGGATGATTTTTAAAAAAGGAGCCAACACATGAAAAAAGAAACCTTCACTGAAAAACTAATCAAGCGCATTTATGGCATTTCTGGCCCTCTTGACGAACACAAACGGCGCGAAGCCGATCGTATTGGGAACCAAGTCTTTATCGTCCTCTTTTATCTGATGATTTTCGGAAATCTTATTCCACTCCTTCTGGCCTATAAATACCCTCAAGAAGTGGCTCTAATCTATCCTCCTCTGATTTTAGTGATTGCCCTCATCTCTGCTGGCTATGTCACCTACCAAATGAAAAAAACAGGGATTACAGCTATTGATCCAGATATGCTGAGCGAGAAAGAAAGTAAGCAACTATACTACCCAGGTCTTAAAGCAGGTTTGTTCTTTGGTCTATGGATGTTTTTTATAACTCCTCTGCTCAGTATACTCATAGGTGAAGGTCAGGACTATTTTCATTCTCTTCTCACTATAAGAAATGGTGTATCGAGCATTCTCGGTTCTATCTTCTTCGGAGCAAGCATACAGTTCCTCATCTCCCGTCGTATTGCAAGAGCTAAAAAAGACCAGAATTAGGAGGTGCCCTATGAAATCACTAGTAACTTTACTTACCTATCATCTTTTGTTCAGTTCTCTGCTCATCTTCATCATCATTTCAGGGAACTTGCCAATCGACGAGACATTCCTCGTACTAGTCTTTATTCTAGTACTTAACAAAGGACTAACTTATCTAAAGATTGACTCCCCAAAAACGCGCACACTTAACTTAGCACTGTACTTTATGATTCTATCTTTACCACAACTGATGCTCGTCTCAGGCAATTGGAATTATTATTTACTGCTAACTATCGCTAGCCTTTCTTCTATTACTTATCTTTATTATCTCTATCAATTCGTAAAAGAAAATCAGTAAAACCGCTCATTTAGGAGGTTACTAACATGAAAAAAGAAGACTTAACCACTCGCCTACTCCGAAATCTCTTTCATATCCAAGGCCCTTTTGATGAATGCCGGCAAGAGATTATCTACAAGGCTTGTGCCCGTTCCATGGTCCAAATCGTTTATTCTTCCTTCTTCCTCTTCTTGTTTTATCTGTTATTTGGACGCTTCATAGAGGTCGTTCGCTATGCCATGCCCTACATTTACTCTGGACTCATTTTTTTCATTACTTTAAAAACTCAAAGAGCCGTCAAAGAACTCCATCTGGAAAAAGATGACAAGTCAGAAATCATCCTCAAAACCTACAGCAAAGCCCAAATCAAATTTCGAAGCTGGGTTGTGTTTATTGGCCTTCAGATTGGCCTCTTTATCCTACTCATCTTTCATAAAGTCTTCGTTCAGCAGATGTCACTTCCAGATTTTGTGAAGTTACTCATGCAATTCGATAAAAGTGTTCCTTTACTGATGTATGGTCTGATTATCGGTAGCATTTTTGGAACCCTGACCTACGGATTTCTATCCCTACAGGAGGAAAAAACTCCTAAAAATACCAAGCAGAAAGAGAAAAGCAAACAATGACCTCAATCTACGATTTTTCAGTCTTGAATCAAGACAATCAAGTAACTCCCCTAGATGCCTATCGTGGTAAGGTTCTCTTGATTGTCAACACTGCTACTGGATGTGGTTTAACTCCCCAGTACCAAGGACTTCAAGAACTCTATGATCGCTATCAAGAACAAGGTTTTGAGATCTTAGACTTCCCTTGCAATCAGTTTATGGGACAAGCACCCGGTAGCGCAGAGGAAATCAATAGTTTCTGTAGCCTAAACTATCAAACCACTTTCCCACGTTTTGCCAAGATCAAGGTCAACGGTAAGGAAGCAGATTCTCTATATGTCTGGTTGAAAGACCAGAAATCTGGCCCACTAGGAAAACGAATCGAATGGAATTTCGCTAAGTTTCTCATCGGTCGAGATGGACAGGTCTTTGAACGCTTTTCTTCAAAAACAGATCCTAAACAGATTGAAGAGGCCATACAAAACCTACTATAATTTCACAATCTCGCTATGATTAGGTCTCCTTTAGCCTAATGAATAGTGAGATTTTTAATTAACTTTGACTTAAATAGAAAAACACCCCATAATATGAAACATGAAGTGTTATAAAAATGATACATTTTACAGCAGACAACCCTCTACTGACTACTATTTTTAACCCCAGTATATGTATAGGTTCTATTTCTGGGGCATTCTTTTTCCGTTACTACCCTAAAATAAAAACGATGCTCCTGCCCATCCTTGGCATTTTCCTTGTTTAAGACAAAGTAGTTCTTCTGATTCATTGCCATGGTGCGTAGAATATCATCAATCAAGAAAGTCAAGGGTACGTTCATGGCAGAGTATTTTTGAAAATCCTCTTCAAAACGAATATAGTCATCTGAAAAATAATCCATCTGCAGTTTGTTTTCATACAGCTCTTTTCTAGTCATACACTCCCTCCTCCCACAGTCGAATTTCTAGAATATCTGCAAGCTCTATCAGCCTGTAGCCCTCGCTTGTTCTAATAGATAAAGATTTAGAGGATAACTCCCTCACCTTACCGATGATAGTGACTTTCTGCTTCTTTTCCTTGACCACAAAACTTCCCTTCAGTTGGCCAACATAAAGCTGAGAAAGCAAGTGTCGTTTCTCAACTAGAGTCAAATCCGTCGAAAAATCAACCCGATTTTTTTCTTCACTGAGCGAACTGGTGTGTTCTGAAAGGTAAAATCCCATCCACTTCTGCATACCTGAATCTTGATAATCTCGCGCGGATTGAAAGGGTAAATAAGAACGATCAATCATTTTAATCCATCTAATCCTCCAGCAGAATGGCCCCCAATCAGCTTGCTTCTAGCAAGACTCCTAGAGGCTTCTTCCAGTGCATTGGCTTTTAAAAGGGAAGTGAAACCAAATTTTTCCCGAATAGAGTCAATAGCCGTCTGGAGCCTTTCTTCTTTTTCTAACTTGTCAACATCATCAAAGAGGGAAATCAAGCCGAAGGACTCATCCACAAATCCTGAATAGTTGACTCCGATACTTCTGACCGCTCCAGAAGTGTATTTGTTATGAAATAGCTTCAAAACATAGTCTGTTAAAATAGCTGTATTATTGGTCGGTTCGACCTTCATTTGTGTATGAATAGATTGCCGGATCTCCTGTTTAGAGAAACCGACATAGATAGAGACAAGGGTTGTTTTCTTTCCCGCCCTTCTCAATCTAATAGCCACCTGCTCCGCCATTTCTCGAAGAATAATTTCAATATCCCGTAGCTTCACGTAGTCTCTCGGCAAGATTTGAGAATTCCCCAAGCCCTTGGATTTGGCTTTATAGGGCTTATGAACATTGCTCTCATCAATCCCGTTGGCATGAAACCACAAACGCAGACCAGCCTGACCCAGAACTTTCTTTAGCTGGTCGGGATTGCTGGTTGCCAATTCCTTGATGGAAAAAATCCCCAGAGCATGCAAGCGTTTCTCCATCCGCCTGCCAATTCCCCAAAAGTCGGTCATCTTGGGAATGGACCAGACCTTCTCTTCCACATCCTGGTAAGACCAGTTGGCCCTCATGGTCGGAGTGTGCTTGGCCTCATTATCCAGAGCCAACTTGGCCAGTAAAGGATTGGCATTTGACATGCCCACTGTAGAGTAGATTCCTGTCTGCCTCCAAATATCCCTCTGAATACGGGCAGAAAGCATATCCAGCTTGTTTTTGCGAGAGAGACTCTTATCTGGGATGAAATAGTTGAGCGAACTAGTCAGGTCAATAAAGCCCTCATCGATAGAGTAAGGATAAATATCATCTGGACTGCCATAATTTTGAAAGATTCGCTGGATTTCCATATTGACTGCAATGTACTCGTCCATTCGAGGAGGGACAATCAAGGTCACTTGAGCCCAATCTTCGATGTAGCGAACATAGTCCGAGTCAGTCGGTAGCCCTTGCTTTCGAGCATTGTAATAGGAAAATTTTCGCGTTTTGATATCAAAAGGCAAATCATAGGCCCGACCAACATTTGACTGGCCAAAAATCTTCTTAAACATGGGAGAGGAGGCTAGGATAAGACCAGTTGAATTATCCGCGCGACTCATGACACAAAGCGAGGTTTTCAGCGGATGCAATCCTCTTTTCACACACTCAACACTGGCATAAAAGGATTTCATATCGACAAAGGCAATGTCACTTTTGGGCTCTCTGGAATAATCAAAGTAGCCCATTGGCTAGCCCTCCATCGGCACAAAGTTCCCAACGATAATCCCCACAATCCGAGGATCTTCCTCATAGGAGATGAAAATATCCTTGTATTTAGGATTGATAGAGACCAGACGCAATCCATTCTCCTCTCGATAGACCCGTTTGATATAGGTCTGGTTGTTGCAAACCACTGCATAAACCGCCCCGTCATAGTCAAATCCTGTCTCTCGAATCAGAGCTACTGAACCATTTTGGTATTTAGGTTCCATGGAGTCCCCAGACACCCATGACGCAAAATCATGAGCCAACTCCTCATTAAAGTAAACCGTATCAAAATTCTGATCATCGTAGACCGAAGCCCCAATCCCTGCTGACATGCGTTCATAAACACGGTACTCGTAGAGGCGCTCTGGCATAGCTGTCACTTTGTGGGCTTGCTCCTCTTGAGATAGGTTGCGAGCATAGAGAACAACCTTCTCCTGCCCTTGCTTGGAGAGGCTATGGTAGAGACGGACAATCTCGATCTGAGTAAAATATCCTTTTGGCACTTTTAAAATATTCTCTAGCTGAAACACCTTCTCCTTAGACGGTTCTTTGATTCCACGTTCCCAAGCTGAGTAAGCTTGGAAACTAATCCCAAGTTGCTCTGCAATTTCCTTCTGTGTCAGTTTTAACTCTTTCCTCCGAGCCTTTAATTTTTCTGGCTGATACATACTTCACCTCCTAGTATAGAACCTTATCTTAAATGATTTTCCTTAGAAAAGCTAATCTTTAGTTGAGTCACTTTTAAAACTCAACCAATTTGGTTTAGTTTTATTATATAAAAAAAGTAGACAAATGTCCACTAGGAAAAGCAGAAACATCGTGAGTTTTATACTCAATGAAAATCAAAGAGCAAACTAGGAAACTAGCCGCAGGCTGTACTTGAGTACGGCAAGGCGACGTTGACGCGGTTTGAATTTGATTTTCGAAGAGTATTAATCAAACTAAAAGGACCTAGCCCTATACAATACAGAACTAAATCCTTTGAATAAATAATTGATCTAACTTTTAGAATCCCTACAGAAATTCCAGTTTTTCTCTATTTGATACCAGACATTAGTTTTTCAATACGCGGAACGTAGAAGAGTAAGATAATACTGAATACAATCGTAATTCCTCCAACAATTCCATAGTAAGCAACTTCAGTTTCGCTTGTATAAAATTTTACAATTTGAGCATTGATAGCTTGGGCAGCTGCATTACTCAAGAACCAGATAGACATCATTTGTGCTTGGAAGGATTTTGGTGCTAACTTAGTAGTGACTGATAGACCAATCGGCGAAATCAGCATTTCCCCTACAATCACAATAGCCCAACTCATAATCAACCAGAGAGGACTGACCTTAACATCTGTCCCAAAGAGCATCCCTGGTAACATCATCCACAAGAAGGATAAACCTGCAGCAAATAAACCGTAAGCAAATTTCTTAGCAGAGGATGGTTGCTTTTTACCCATTTTCCCCCACAACCACGCAAAAATCGGCACATAAATCATAATGAAAAGGGGATTGATACTTTGGAAAAAGCTAGATGGAAAATGAATCTGATTCCCAAATACATTAAAGTAAAGTTGAGTTTGATCATCCGCAAATAGAGCGAGAACAACAGAACCCTGTTCCTCAATAGACCAGAAGAGTACTCCAGCGATAAATAGAGGAATGTAGGCAAATACTCGAGATCTCTCAGTGGCAGTTATTTTCTGACTAGATAAAATCTTAAAGAAATAGTAGATTGGAATAATTACAGCAATCACTGTAAAGATATTAACAATCATATCCACGTTAAACTGGTGAGTAAAGACTAAACCTATAACCACAAGAATAACCATGACAAGTGTAATCAGCAAGCGTTTAATCAAGGTCTGCTGGTCCTTCTGTGAAAGTGGATCAGTGGGGTAAAGACTTGATTCAGGCAGATATTTCTTCCCATCCAAAACATACTTCACTAGACCAAAGAACATCCCAATAGCAGCTAATGAGAAACCTAGATGGAAATTGACTTCCTGACCTAGATAACCCACTAGATAAGGGGCAACGAAGGCACCTAAGTTAATACCAAAGACAAAGATACTAAAACCTGCATCCCGTCTATCATCCTCTTTCTCATAAATTCCCCCCACCATATCTGAGATATTGGGTTTTAAAAATCCAGTACCAAAGATAATCAAAGCAATAGAAAGATAGAGAGCCACTTGTCCAAAAGGTGTTGCCAAAGCAATATGCCCTAGCATAATCAGAATCCCACCGTAAAAGACGGTCTTACGGCTTCCTAAAATACGGTCACTGACAAAACCACCGACAACCGAGGACAAAAATACCAGCGAGCCATAAATCGCCATAACCGATGCAGCTGTGGTCTTATCCATCCCCAACCCACCATCTTGCACACTATAGTACATATAGTAAAGTAGGATAGCTCGCATCCCATAGTAAGAAAAGCGCTCCCACATCTCTGTAAAGAAGAGGGTAGACAAGCCAATAGGATGTCCAAAAAATGTTTTCTGTTTTTCCATATATATTCTCCTTGAACGATATAATAATTCATTTTACAGAATTTTCAAATAAATGTCAAACAAATCCTGTTTATTTTAGAAAATTTTCTGAAAAGATCAAACGTCTCATACTTATACTCAATGAAAATCAAAAAGCAAACTAGGAAGCTAGCCGCAAGCTGTACTTGAGTACGGTAAGGCGACGCTGACGTGGTTTGAATTTGATTTTCGAAGAGTATTAATTCCACCATAAAAATCCATTTCAGACTAACTTCCACTTCGGTCAGGCAAGTGGAAGTTACTTTGAAAAGTTACCTTTAAAAATTTGCTCTTGTTTAGTTAAAAAGAGGCTGGGCAAAAAGTCTTTAAAATCATAAAAACACCCCTATGCCAAACTTGTAATTACTAAAATACAAGTCAATAAGCATAGAGATGTAAAACTATTACACATTAAAAAATAAATAATTAGCACTTAAAGAATAGAAATTGTGTACGAAATGTCTCAATTAGTTTTGGCTAGTAAATATTATTTCCAACAAACGACCTCTCAATTCCTTATCCTGATGATGCAAGATATTCATTAACTCATGAGAATTTTTGGCATTGCTGAATTGATTTAACAATCTATCTTTTAATTCATATGGAAGAGAAGCCGTCTTTAGTAGTCTAAAAACTTCATCATTTAGAGATGGCGTTTTATTATCTTTACATTCAAATCTAGCTGTAGCATTCTTATTTGGCAATTCAATGATAGACACATTCGTTCCTTTAAAATGAATTCTATGCCTTCTATTGCTTGGAAGGATACTAGAATCTCCTTGTAATGCTAACTCTACCATACCCATTTCCCAGTCGATTGATAATCTTGTTTTATATCTTTGACCATTTTGATCTTCAATCATCTCAAAAGAATGTTGTTTTCCTGGGAATACATACCAATCTACAACTTCAGGTAAATCAACACCCATATCTATCTCAGAACCAACCAAGGGAATGATTGCACCACTTTTGGCAAACACAGGAATAGTCGAAATGTCTCTATAAACACTTAAGTTCACACCACCTGTGTACTTTTTCTCTGAAAAGAAGTCATACCATTCACCTTCAGGGAACCATACATCTACTTTTGCAGATTGGAATGCCAAATCCATCTTTTCTACAATGGGAGCCACCATCAATTCTGTTCCAAAAAAGTATTGATTTGGAACATTATAGCTCTCATCATTCTCTGGGTAGAAATAGTACATTGGGCTGATTAATGGGGCGCCTTCCTCATGTGTCTTTACATTCATGGTGTATAGATATGGAATCATCTGATGTCTCAAACGAAGGTAATTCTTCATAATCTTAGATGTTGTTTCTGAAAAAAACCAAGGTTCTTTACTATTGAAGGGACTTCTAGAACTATGTAATCGAGTAATCGGACTAAAAACCCCAAACTGTAGCCATCTAGTTTGTAGCTCTTCGTCATAATCCCCCAGCATGTGCCCACCGATATCATGGCTCCACCAACTATAACCGATATTTGATGCTGTCGCTGTAAAATAAGGTTGAAATCTTAACGAATCCCAACTAATAATAGTGTCCCCTGAAAAACCAACAGGGTAGCGGTGACTACCAGGACCTGCATACCTTGATAAAATTAAGCCACCTTCTGCATTTTTACAACTATCCTGATAATGATAATGGTTTAAAAGCCACAGTGGATCCAACATGCCTTGTGTCCCTTGTTGCCAGTCAATCCACCAAAAATCTACTCCTTGCTTTTCTAGCTTATAATGAACATCTTTAAAGTAGGCTTCCCTAAAAGAGGGATTAAAAAAATCAAAAATAGCAGGTTCTTCTAGTTCTACATTTAACCCCAATCGTTTTGCGACTTGAGGATAAGCTTCTTCATAAGCCCGTATACCATCAGCAGGATGGACATTTAAGGAGAGTTTTAACTTTCTATCATGGAGTTGTTGCAATAACTGTTCTGGATCGGGTATTAAATTTCTATTCCAACTATATCCTGTCCAGCCACTTCCAAAACGAGCTGGAATTTCAGTTATATGCCAATCCATATCTAACACACCGATAGATAATGGAATTTTCTCTGTTTTAAATCTATCTATTAAATTCAAGTATTCATCCGACGTATAAGGCCAATACCTACTCCACCAATTACCTAAAGCATATCTTGGCAACAAGGGTGTTGAGCCAGTCAAATGGTAAAAGTCTCTGATTGCTCCTCTATAATCATGCCCATAGGCAAAGAAATAGAGGTCAATTTGATTTTCTCTCTCAATATAACCAGATTGTTCATCCCAAATAAACCCTTGAGAATCATCCAGTAAGGCAATGCCATTTCGACTAATAATTCCATCTTCTAATGGGATTGCGCCGTCTGCCTTATCCAGAGTCCGAGCTGTTCCTTTTAACGTTTCAATCGATTCACCAAAATACCAGCGACTACCATATACAGCAAAATTTCCTTTTAATTCTATAAATAAATTTTCGGCGTTAAATTCTCCTTTATTAAAGTGCAGATGAAAATAGTCCGTCATAATATCTAGTACGTTTGATGTCTCGATATAATCTAACGAAACTTCGCCAAAATCTCTATTATAGATAAGTTGTGTCGTTCTATCCTCAAAACTTCCAGTTTGAGAGTATTCTAACCTTACTAGCTTGTCTGTTAATACAGAGATTCTATAAAACTCTCCCTTAAAAATTTTCAATTTGTTTCCCTCCTTTTATGGTAGCATAAAAACAGAACGCACCTTTTTTGATGCGTTTTTCGTTATTTCTGAATGCAATGTTCTATCTATGACAAATAATACTCAATTGAAAAAATGTAGTGAACAAAATATCTTTTAACAAATCAAGATATTATTAAAGAGTTATCCCTTTTCAACCTTTCTAAGATAGGGTTGATAAATAATTTCAAACTCTTACTAGCAATCATACGATATTCAAGCTCGCGTGCTTTTTTCCTTCCTGCTTATTTCTTAGAACTGAAGAACCCGGATAGGTATATAAATTATCTGAATCAATATAGTCATAAGAATCATAACATTTACGCTTCATTAAGCTATCCCCAGAGCAAGAGTTCCATCTCGTAATTTTTCAACATCACTAACCGTAGGTCGCCATCCTTCAATCATATTTGTACTTAAAGCATACCAAACACTTTTAAAAACGGATCTGTTTTCAAAAGCTGCTCCCATGATTGTCATCTTTTCTTTATCTATATCTAAGGACATATGCTACCTCCTTTAGTCACATTATACCATGTTTCTCTGTATCTTTTAAAAATTTTATTTTGTCTGTAACGCCTTAATATTCAGTGGGCTTATCCTTTGTATATAAATTTCTAGTGGGCCTATATTAAAGTATCTATTTACCTACAAATAGATCTTCTCACTGTGTAATAGATGCTGGAAGAATCGTTTTATTCTCCTCGTAGAAAGCTAATAAATCACTATCCTCTATTTTAATTACATTTTCAATTTGATCTAAATTAATTATTTTTGGACCATACAAATAAACTAGACAGCCATCATCTACATATTGTTTAAATTCTAAAGCATCAAGTTCATTTGCCTTCTTCCCTTTTACTTGAACTACTGCTTTTCTTGGATTATTGATGTCTCTTGAGATCATCTCACATTCAATTTTTATGGTTGTAGACTTCTTTGCAATCGAATTAGAAAGTACATAATAATTTTCCTTAATTTGAAGATATGAGATAACGAGTTCTTCTAAATCAAATTCAGGCAGATTATTAAGAAGTCCTCCTCTAAATGGAGTTATCTCAAAATAATTATTTTTCGAAAATATATTAAACAACAATTTTGAGTATTCTATTATACTCTTATCCCAAATCCTTTCAATCGTACTACCACGTGGCCTATTAAAGGAAGATTTAATCTGTCCAGGAACTTGCATTCCAACATTAAATGCATCAACAGATATGATTGAACCAATATCTAAATTAGTGTCACAGACTACTTTAGCAGAAGATTTCGCTTTACATATCCAATAATTTCCATTTAAATCTCGTGTCCAGAATAAGTCATCTATCTTAGCATCCTTAAAAACATTTATTGCCGGATTCGCTCTACCTCGTTCTTTTTTTATTCGTTTATAGTATTCATTAAAGTCATCTTCACTAATATCGCTACTTAAGCGACTCCAACCAAGTGCAAGATACTGTTCAGAATTATTTAAACAGAAGTCAATCAACTCTTGCCTAATGTTATCATTTCTTTTTAAGTGTATTCTTGCAACATAATCCATTCAAATTAGCCTCTCTTACTTTTTTCTTTCAAAATTATTTCGACTCCCGCTTGATGTAAAATATCATATCTAGCACGACTTACTTCTGATTCATCGATTAAATTAAGAAGATGATCAATTTCTTTTCTTCCTTCTTCACTTAACTTTGGCTTTATATCAACTAAATTTTTTTGTAGTCTTAAAAACAATTGAATAGCTACTTCGTAATCTTTTTTCTCTTGTAATTCTTGCTGCTTGGCTAAAAATTCTTTTTCTTTCTCTTCGTTTTTCTTCCTATTTTGTTCAGCCATTTCACAAAGTATTTCATAATCCACTGTTTGAGTCTCAAAATCTTTTTTTACCAACTCCATCATTTGAGGCGTAATACGAATACGATTATAAGCTTCTTTTACTAAGGAAGTGATTTTATCCCAATAAGGTATTTCTGAGTCTTCTCGGAACATTAATATTTCCCGATCCGTTATCACAATTTTCTTTTCTTCATCAATGAAATAGCCTTTTTCTTTGTAATTATTTAACTCAAAAATATACTTCTCTAATCTCCATTGTTTGACAATTTTTTTGGCATTGTCAGATAAATCAGCGTTGATCACATATCCATATAACCAATCAGGAAGATTAATATTACCTATAGTCCATCTTTGTTTCTCATCTGAGTATATTTTATTTCTTAATTCTCTGTCGGGAAATTTAACTTTATTAAAAACATACTTAATAATCTCGTCACCCTCTTAAATGTATTCGTTCCAATACTTGCTATACTTAGCGTAGGGGCTAAATGGACGAGTTCTATATATAACTCTACTCATTTCATCTTCTCCTTTAGTTGGTGAAATTCACAGTATTCTTTTCTAACAGACAAAAATTTCTCCCAGTCTTTCTCAAACATCTAGTCAATGTAATTTTCTTCCATTTTCTTAATAAGAATCTTCATATCATCAATTAACGACTGTGGAGACAATACCCTTAAGGATTCCGCTTGACCCAATAGCCACCTCTTCAGCCCTGGTGTATCCTGACTCACAAACTCAATAATATTACCATTTGATGTTTTTTCAATAATTTTTGCTGTAGGAAATTGATCAACAATAATTGTTGGATCATTGACGAATAGGACTCTAATATTTAACTCTTTTCCTATGAATGGATCTACACGCTTATTACGAATGTCTCCATCACGAAATTTTCTTCCATATGAGAGAGAAGGTTTCTTTTCTTTAGATTCTACCCAACTAAGAATTCTATCTAGTTTCAAGGTCATATATGAATCAAAAACTAAATTATAAGCTACTATGTAAAAGTAATGAGTATCATAATAAAGCGATACCGGGAAAATTGTATGGTACTTTTTAGTATTATAGGGAGATTGATATTCAATATCTAGTACCAATTCCTTACGAATCATTTCAGACCATTCCCAAACCTTACCGATACGATTTTGTGTGTCTGACAATGGTGCATAATTTAGCAACTCACTTGCAATAATACTGGAAACTTCTTTTTGCT